>CACZTP010000010.1 GCA_902784055.1 uncultured Pseudomonadota bacterium | reverse complement strand
CATAAAACATGTCATATTATTATCAGTTGGACAACTTCTGTTGAGTAACAGCTGTAAATAATTTTTAAGGAAGAAGGGAGAAAGAGACTTATGAAAAGTGTATTTAATAAACTAAAACTATCGGTTATTTTAAGTATAATGCCAATTATATTATCTTCAACGGCAGTTATATCAACGTTAGAACAAGTAGAGGCATTAGAAATAAATGATATATTTAGTTTCGCGAAAAGTAAGGGTATAAAAGATCGCGCAAATATAAAAGAGTATGAAGATCTTGTCAAATATGATAATGATGACGGAATCAGAATTAAAGAAATAAATAAAATGTGTGAGAAGGAAAAATTAGCGTCAATTATTGAATGCATTAATAAAATTAATATTGATGACAATACAAAGCTTTGTATTGGAATATTCCTCGATCGTATAACCCATGGTCTTGATCGTGTAAGTTATGAAAACGGCATTGAAGAAATGCTTGCATTTATAAATGAAAATAAAATAAATGTTAATATTTATAATAAAGGAAACCAATATGTAAAAGGATTTATTGTTCAAGAAATGCTTTATAACTATGCCGATTGGAATATGTGCTGGAGTTTTGAACAAAATTATAATGACGCATGTACCAAACTAGCAAAATTTTTATATTCCAAATCCCGGCAATTTTTTGACAAAAAGCTTTTTGTACAAAAAATATTTGATAGTCTGAAAAAATCTAATACAAGGAGCTTAATTTATAAGTTATTACGAAGTGAATGGAAAAGCAAGTATCCGTATGAAAGCTTAGGTGAGCAACCATATTATGGGATCGATGCTGTCCTAAACAATCTTCAGACATATATCTGTAAAAAAGGGACGCTTCCTATATGCTCTTCGGCGAGTTCTCTTTGTGTAGGAGAGTTAAATGGTGGCTTTGCTCCTCCGAACCGTAATAAAGACAATCTGAATTTTCGTGGATATTTTAGTAGTCAAGAATTGTACGATCTTTGTAATGGATTTTTATGTAATATGATGTGCTTGAAGCAGAAAATTCATGATTGTGAAAAAAATTATTTAAAACATCAAGAAGTGAATGAGGAATTAATTAAAAACGGTAAAGATTCCCTACCAATGGTCGAGGTACAATATAATAAGCCAGAACTCAACAAATATATAAAAGGCAGATTGTTGAATTATATAGCTCAAAAAAAACAGTTACCAGATAATAATAAAAATACGTTACAAAAAGAACCTCTTAACACATCAATAATTGATAAAAGTGAAGAAAAAAGTTCTATTGTTAGGTGTAGTAAACCAAGTTGGGAATTTAGTTATAGAGGACTTAGCGACTATGCCACCGATGCTATATTGACTTTTGATTCAAAAGACCATGTTGAACACTGCGTTTTCGATTTCGAACAATCAATTACAAACGACGGGAATATTCAACGCATTAGGTCTCTTTTTAAGAAAAATATCGGTTATTGCGACTTAAGATTTGATTTTGAATCTTTCTATCGATCATCATTCAAGAATGAAGCAGAAACTTTTTTAAGTAAAAACCCGACAAAAGCATTGAATATACTAAAAAAGAATATTATGCCGAATAAATTGCCAGATCTTAGACTAAACCAACAACTTAAAAACGGAGAAATTAGCGAAGATGTCAAAAAGAAATTTTGCAATCTTTACTGCTCTGACAAGTATGAAACTGATATCCAAACTTTCTTATCTAGTCGTAAACCAAAGGATTGCAATACCGAGATTAGAAATTTGTATCTTCAGTATAAAGATGCGACAGCTAACTACAGAAAAGAATTTGCCGAGGTTTACTATGCTGAAAAGCTTACGTCTCTTATAAAGAATATCAAAACCGAAGATCTTTATAATTTTCTTGCTGAAAATGGCATCATCAGTGAAAATAACTTACAATTACCAGATGATTTGCTACAGCGTTTAAGTAACAGTGAACAATAACATGTTCTCAAATAAAAAGATAGTATTATCATGCAATTCCTGGTGTAAGAGATCTCATATTATATACTGTGACATGTATGATAACAGGGTTTAAGACCTAGTATAATTACAATAGGTCTTTTTTTAGGGAACTTTTATGGATACGAATGAAGGCGCAAGGATTTCTGCCGGTCTTATTAAACAGATCGTTTCTCGAGTAGAAAACTTGGAAGAACAAAAAGCGCAGATAATGCAGGATATAAGCGATGTTTTTAGAGAAGCTAAATCGGAAGGTTTGGATGTGCCTGTTCTTAAGCAATTGATAAGATTACGAAAGAAGAAAAAAGAACAAGTTGCGGAAGAAGAAGAGCTATTAGATATATATAGGCGAGCCTTAGAACAATAATAATCGGAGTATATAAGCTCCGATACTTTTCCAGTTTTAGCTAATTCAGCAATGCAATGAATTAACTAGTTACTTTTCTGAAACAATGGAACGACGTATTTCCCCGTTTATAGCTCTTATAAAACAGTTTTTTTCAAAGGCAGAAAACACATATATCGGTTTTTTTAAATTTCTTGCCAATAAGAAAGCTGTTTCATCCATAACTTGTAAGTTATGCTCAATTGCAAAATCATAAGTTAACCAATCCAAATGCTGAGCATCATCATATTTATTAGGATCCATATCATAAACACCATCTGTATTAGTCGCCTTTAAAATAGCGTCACAGTGGGAAAGAGAAGCTCCAACGACAGAAATTGTATCAGTTGAAAAGTATGGCAATCCAAGTCCTCCAACTATTATTATAGTTTTATGTTCATTTACTAATCTATCGACAACAAACGGATTTAATTTTTTGATATCAAAAGGTAAATCAAGGGCAGATGCTATAGCACAGTCAACATTACGGGCGAGGAGCATCTCACGTAACATGATGCCGTTAATAACTGTCGCTAACATGCCTATACTATCAGCTGTTTCACGTTTTATAATTCCACCATCCTGAAACTCACGTCCTCTTATAATATTTCCCCCACCTACTACAAGAGAAACATCAATCCCAGATGAAATTACATTAATAATGTTGTTACATACATCATTAAGCCGATCGTTGTGAAAACCGTTATTTCCTGATGAAAAAAGTTCCCCAGAAATCTTTATAAGAACCCGTCTAAAATTCATTGCTAGCATATGTTTTACCTGCGAATTGAGTGTACAATTAATTCAGTGTAGTTTCAATCATTAGATTTATTCCTATCTTAATATGCTACACTGCATGTAGTCGGGAAGTGGCTCAGCCTGGATAGAGCGTTCGCTTAGGGTGCGAGAGGTCGGAGGTTCAAATCCTCTCTTCCCGACCATAACGGAGGAAAATTATAAACAATTGCTTTATTGGAAGAAGGGCTTCGGCAAGCGTAGCTTGAACACCCCCCCCTATTTCCGACCAAATTTGAAGATATTTGTCGTCATTACTCATTTCGGCAATAACATAACACTGTCAAAAAACTGACGCCAAACCCAATACGGTCTGGCTAGGCGAGATAAATCACATAACATGTATATTAAAGTTGAGGTATTTACTTATTAGCTAGAGGCGAACAATGTCGTTTTTTTCTTATCTTCTAGAACAGGAAGAAATAACTCAGGATATGTATGATGTACTTTTGACAAAAAATTCATATGATGAGCGCTATGATGTATTAATTGAAAGTATATACGAAGAAACGCTTTGTTCATTATTAAGCCGATATTCTTATATTCCATTGATAAATGCTGAACAACAGCAATCTACTACTATAGATTATAAGTATTTTGATAACATTCCAGCTATCCCATGGTACACGAAAGATAACGTGCTGTATGTTGCGACATATAACACCGATGATATTGATGTAAAAGATCGCATATCATATTATGCCCAGTCAACGGGTTTCGATAGAGTTGAGTATCTTATTGCACCGAGAACAAAAATACGCCAATGTTTTACCGAGCTAACATGTTTTTCAAAAAATGAAAACTTAAATTATACGTTAATATTAAATGATGCGCTTAATGCTAATGCTTCCGACGTTCACATTACACCGTATGCAAAATCATTAAAAATAATGTTTCGGATTGATGGAGATTTACATGACTATAAATTGTTACCTATCGAAAAACATAGTCCCCTTGCCATTGCGTTAAAAGTAAAGGCAAAACTTGATATAGCAGAAAGTAGACGACCTCAATCGGGACAATTTTGTTACAGTTCTGTTGATTTTAGAGTTTCAACTCACCCTACAGCATATGGAGAAAATATAGTAATTCGTATATTAAACAAAGATAAACAACTAATCAAAATAGAGGCGCTTGGTTTTACACATAATGATGTTGAGTATTTAAAAAATATAACAAAACAAAAACAGGGGTTAATAATTTTTTGCGGACCTACAGGCTCGGGAAAATCAACATCAATATACGCACTTATAGATCTCATGGATAAAAAAACTCGCAATATAATGACGCTTGAAGATCCCATAGAATACAATATTCAAGATGTTCGACAAACCGAAATAATACCCGGAGTTATTGATTTCGTAACTGGAATACGTTCAATATTGCGACAAGATCCAGATGTAGTTCTTATAGGAGAAATAAGAGATGAGGAAACTGCTCAAATGGCAATAAGAGCCTCCATGACGGGGCACCTCGTGTTAACAACAATCCATGCAAATGATTGTTTATGTTCAATATCGAGATTAAAACACTTTAACATACCTTCAAGTTTTATTGCGGAAAACTTAACGGCAGTTGTTTCACAAAGGTTAGTAAAGAAAACAAACAACCAAGGACGAACTGTTGTTGCCGAAGTATTAAAACCCGACGCTAATTTTAAAGATTTAATAAGTAATGATGCTATTCGTAGCGAATTATTGTCTTATGCAATAAAAAACTTGGGTTATAAACCGTTAAATATATCCGACTTATAGCCTTATGATATAATAAAAATATCCGGTCGGGTAGCTCAGTTGGTAGAGCATTACATTCACATTGTAAGGGTCGCAGGTTCGAGCCCTGTCCTGACTACCATCTGTTAATACAGATGCGACTGTTTTTTTAGACCATTCGCTATTACTTAATTATTTTTATAACAATTTGATATATAAAATTATTATATGTTTTAAAAAAAATAAAAAAGATATATAAAAATTTTTTAACGATGACTTTTTCCCGTTTGTGTCATAAATCTGCATTGCAAAGCAAGAGCTACAGACAGTATTATTATTAATACGCCAATAGAAGTTAGACACAACAAATTGTTGGTAAATAGAATAAATGCAAATAGTAATTATAGCAGTAGTTATGACGCCCAAAAACTACATATTCTAATGGCAAACTTAACTGTTTTAATTTCTAAGCAAATTGTGATGTTATTCAAAATAAAATATTTTTGTACGTTTTCGTTTTCCCGCGAAAGTGCACAAAACCGATTTAAATGTTATCGGATAAAATTCTATCCGATGTTATACTGACATCGGATAATGTGTTGTACGCTAAATGCGGTGCAAAATTTAATTTCAATAATTCCTAATATTGTGAACGATAAACTTAATATCGTATCAATAAATTTGCTTATAAAAAACAACTGGAATAAAATAGTTAACACAGATGTATTAAGTTTAGCTAATTTTGAGAAAGCAATATTTTTTGAAATTAATAAGGTAGCAACACTTAACATTTTTGTCAATGTTATTAGTTCTGCAATAATTTTTGTGAAAACAAAAATCGACACAATAAAAAAATCAATCCAACTTTTAACAGGAATCGACAAAATAAATATTGTTTTGCATCAGGTATTAATGTTTAGCCCAACAAAGCAAAAGGACAAGCAATGTCTATGAAGTTCCCTCTCTTTTCTATTGACATTCCACCACAAACGCAACCAGACAAAGAATCTAAAAAAGAAGACAACCTTCCGAAAGTTCGAGGTACATACCAGTTTGATTATGAATTAGGTAAACATTCATTTTTCAAGACGGGAGGAAAGGCGGATGTGCTTTTTACTCCTGCGAATGTCGATGATTTAGTATTTTTCTTGAAAAACAAACAGAAAGATTTACCTATCGCTGTAATTGGAAATATGTCAAATGTTCTAATTTCGGACGAGGGTATTAGAGGAGTTGTAATAAGTTTAAAAAACCTACAACGTATCGACTTCGAAGAAAATACAGTCAGGGTCGATGCTGGTGTCGATTTAGGAGTATTTATACAAACATGTGCGGATAGAGGCGTTTCATGTTGCGAAATGCTATCTGTTATACCGGGAACTATTGGTGGGGCTTTATCTATGAACGCAGGTACCGACTTGTTTGAAATAAAAGATGTAGTAGTATCAATCGACGTTGTTGATATGGTAACAGGACTCACATCTCAAACATCTAGCAGAACTATGCAGTATAGGAACGGAAATATTCCAAAAAACAAAATAATAACTTCCTGTTTATTGAAAACAAAACCCAGCAACAAAGAACAGCTTATTAATGTTATATCTGCAATCCGAGAAAAGCGTAAAAAAACCCAGCCCATAGGATATCCGACATGTGGAAGTGTTTTCAAAAACCCTGGTGGGACAGCTTCTAACAAAAAGAAAGCTTGGCAACTAATACAGGAATCCGGATGTAAACAAATGCGTGTAAGGGGGGCTTCCATTTCACCTATTCACAGCAATTTCATCGTAAACAATGGAAACGCAACATCAGCGGATATACTAACATTGATTAATGATATTAAAATGCGTGTTTTTGATAGGACAGGAATTATGTTAGAGGAAGAAATTAAAGTAATAGGAGAAGCATTATGACGAATGTTGAAGAAGTATTGTCTCCAAGTATATATTCATTCGCTAATACAGATTGGAAGTTCTTAAAGACAAACACAAAGCCTTTAAGAGATATTGGAGCTAAGATCGATGACTTAGTTTTACGAGTTTTGATAAATAGAGGGTTTTCAAGTCCGACTGATATAGGTCAATTACTCAATGCTAGTTTTAAATCAACAATTTGTGATCCGTATTTAATTCTTGATATGGATAAAGCTGTTGAACGTATATATAAAGCAATTACTAATAAAGAAAAAGTAGCGGTTTTTGGAGATTACGATGTTGATGGAGTTACATCGACATATTTACTTGTTGATGTTTTGCGTCGAAGCGGTTTAGATCCTGTTTACCATCTACCGAATAGGCTAACTGATGGATACGGTCTTTCACAGTCTTTTGTTGATAAAATAAAAGCGGAAGGAATAACTCTGATAATAACAACAGATTGTGGCATAGGTGCTATTGAAGAAACAGCATATGCAAATAAACAAAATATAGATGTTGTTATATTCGACCACCACGTTCAGCTAATGGATGAATTGCCTCAGGCAGTTGCTGTTGTTGATGCTAACAGAAAGGATCAAAAGGAAATTCCAACAGCTGGTTTGAAAAATCTCTGTGCAGCAGGTGTTGTTTTTATGTTCCTAATAGCATTAAGGCGTTATATAAGGAACAATGGCAAACCAGTATCATTTGATCCTTCTCATTATGTTGATTCAGTAGCGCTCGGAACAATAAGCGATTTAGTTCCTTTAATTGGTATCAATCGAGCTTTGGTTGTTCATATTTTGAAAGGCAAAACCAAGTCATTGGGGTTAAAAGCTCTTATGGCTATATTAGAAATCGATCAGATAACTTCGGTTGAAGACATTTCATACAGGATTTCTCCGTTAATAAATGCTGCAGGTCGGCTTGGCAAGGCAGATAAAGCGTTACAGTTATTTTTTACAGAAGATAAACAGGACGCCGTCACACGAGCATACGAACTATTAGCACTAAATGATGAACGTAGAAATGTAGAAACCGGTATATTAAACCAAGCAATGAGCGTAGCTGAAGAAATTCAAAAAAATAGGTCTTTTGTTCTTTCATACGGTGATGGATGGCACGAAGGAGTAATGGGTATAATATCAGGAAAACTTCGTGAGCGATTTAATAAACCGAGTTTTGCTATTTCGTTTAATGCAAACGGAGAGGGGCACGGTTCCGCAAGATCAATTCCAGGGCTTCATATAGGAGAGCTTATCAACTCGGCAGTTGAGGCTGGAATTTTAATAAAAGGAGGAGGTCATGAAATGGCTGGAGGACTTACTTTACACAAAAGTAATATAAACAAATTTATTGATTTTTTAGATGAGAAAGTCCCAACTAGCGTAACCTCTTTAGTTGAAATTGACGCCTGTCTATCGCCGTTATCAAAACTTGAAAACATATTCCAAAAATTACAAATTCTCGAGCCATTCGGACAGGGGTTTATGCGTCCTATAGTTGCAATGTTGCGAGTGATGGCTACAAACATTCGATACATGGCAGGGGGGCAACATGTACGAATTATTGTAAAAGATGAATTTGGTCGTGGCAGTGTACGTTGCTCTCTTTTTAACAGCTGTATGAACCAACAATTTATTGACAGAATGCTCTCGAAC
The DNA here is from genome assembly GCA_902784055.1 of uncultured Pseudomonadota bacterium. GTDB lineage: Bacteria > Pseudomonadota > Alphaproteobacteria > RUG11792 > RUG11792 > RUG14087. The sequence goes on along the minus strand of CACZTP010000010.1, from coordinate 20,041 downwards.
CCTCATCAGTTGTACGACATTGTTGGAATTATAAATTTTCACAAAATATACGGTGTATCAATCATTTTAAAAGACATAAGATTAGCTCAATAGTTTGAAGTGCTCAAAGTTATTCACAAATATGTTGTAAGTAGCACCCAAGATTATGCTTGGACACTGCTTCCATTTTGTACAAGTGATACGTTAGTAATTGCTGATATACAGACTGCAGGACGTGGAAGTCATCGAGAACGGGTGTGGGTATCAAATGAAGGAAACTTCCACGGCTCATTTATAATTAATGTGTCTAAAATTGGGTATAACAGTTCAAATCTAAGTTTTTTAAATACTCAAATAATGTTAGCCCTTCAAAAAACGTTAATTGAAATAACAAAAAACAATAATATTAAAATAAAGCTACCAAATGATATTTATTACAATAAAAAAAAATTAGCTGGCGTCCTCATAGAAACAAGTTATCCTTTTGCAATCATAGGAATAGGCATAAATTTGATCTCCGCCCCTCTAAAGACATCAACGAGCATTAAAGACGCATTTTGTATTGAAATTTCAAATAAAGAGATCGATTTTATAAACAATTTATATAACCGAATTCTGCTTACATACGAAAATAATTTAAAATAATTATTCCCCAAGTGACGGCAAGAAAACTATCCATTCTGTCAAGAATTCCTCCGTGTCCAGGTATTATATTTCCTGTATCTTTAACCTTTAATATACGTTTAACTTTTGATTCCAATAAATCGCCCAGGATGGATAAAATAGCAAGAAATGCGGTTATAACAATACCTGTTGCAGATATTGAAAAACGAAAGACTTTTACGGAACAAAAATACATTATAACTGATGCAGTAAATCCAGCAATTGCCCCTGACCATGTTTTGTTCGGACTTATCTTAGGTGCAAGTTTTGCCCCACCTATTAGCTTTCCGAAAAAATAAGCAGATACGTCATTTACCCAAACCAGAGGAAAAATATACAGGAGTGTATAACGATCTGATTGATGTAATACCCAAAACAACATTGCTCCAACTATATACAGAATACCCATAATTGATAACAGTGCCTTTTTATAACTTATTTTTATCCACTCAATTAGCATCAAAACTAATATTAAATACAACAAAGCATTGAACAATATATCACCAACTATTATGGCTCCTATAACAATAGGTAGTAATGCAACACTGCTAGCTATCCGTTGAAAAAGTTCCTGTTGCATTAGCTATTAATCATTAATTTTCACATGCTGATTGTATCACGTAAGACAGTTCTGCCCATATTAAAGCACTATGTTACAATTAATGTCGTTAGTTAATATATATGGATTGAAATATGGCAGTACCAAAGAAAAAATTATCAAAATCAAGGCGAGGAATGCGTCGCTCACATGATGCAATAAAAGCTGTCAATGTAATTTCATGCTCGTACTGTGGACAGCCAAATACAACCCACACTGTTTGCAAGTTTTGTGGTAAATATTCTGGAAAAGTAGCAAAATCACAAAATTAACTTCGTTACGCCGTGGTAAAAATCGCCATTGATGCAATGGGAGGTGATACCGGATTAGAAGTAACGCTTCCCGGCATTGTTAGTTTTTCTCAATCATATAAGTCAGATGATACAGAGTTTGTTATTTACGGTAATAAATCTCTTATTGATAAGTTTTTCGCTCAAAATCCTGGTAACTTTAATTTTTCAGTCGTTGACACGGGATGTAACGTAATAAGTAGCGATGAAAATCCTATACACGCAATAAGAAACAGTCATGGAACAAGCATGCATGAAGCAATAAGTGCTGTCGCAGAAGGATTGGCAGATGCCGTTGTTTCATCTGGCAATACTGGTGCATACATGGTTTTATCAAAACTGTTAGTAGGTACGATAGATGGGGTTTTACGCCCTGCACTAGTTAATGTAATTCCTACAAAAAAGAGTAAAACAGTGATGCTTGATTTAGGTGCAAATACTGATTGCAATGCGGAAAAACTTTTCCAATTTGCAAAAATGGGAAACGCAGTAGCTAACACATTGCTTAACTTGAATTATCCAACGATAGGTCTTTTAAATATAGGCACTGAAAAAATGAAAGGCACAGAAATACTAAGTCGTACATATGATTTAATTTCAGAAGACAGTACTTTAAATTTTAAAGGATTTGTTGAAGGAGATAACATAATGGACGGTTCTGTTGATGTGGTAATTACTGATGGTTTTACTGGCAATATAGCTCTAAAATCGATTGAAGGTTCTGTAAAATTGGTTGCCAGTATTTTAAAAAAAGAAATAAAGTCAAGCTATCTATCTCAGATAAGTTATTTCTTAGGTTTCAAGAAAGTGTTCAAAAATATGTGTAAAAAGCTCAACCCATCATTGTATAATGGCGCCCCTTTTGTTGGACTGAATGGCGTTGTTGTCAAAAGCCATGGCGGAAGCGATTATGTAGGATTTGCTCACGCAATCCATACTGCTACAGAATTAGTTCGTAAAGGTTTTATTGAAAATATAAAAAATTCTTTAGGAAAGATTGATGAATAAAATATTGCACAGTAGAATGAGTGGAATAGCCACTTATTTGCCGGAAAAAATATTAACAAATGATGATCTGGCAAAAATTGTTGATACCAATAATGAGTGGATAGTCACACGTACTGGTATTGAGCGTAGACACATAGCCGAAGATAATGAATACACGTATGACTTGGCTACTAAATCGGCTTTAAAAACATTACAAGCTGAAAATATCAGTGCTTCAGACATCGACTGTATAATAGTTTCAACAACTACACCGAAAGATAAATGTCCAGCAACTGCCGTTAAAGTTCAAAGCTTATTGGGAGCAAAAAATGCGTTTGCATTTGATATACAAGCTGCATGTTCTGGTTTTGTGTATGGTTTATCGATAGCCGATAGTTTTATAAAATCTGGTCAGGCTAAGAATGTATTACTTATAGGCGCTGAAACTATGTCAAAGGTTACTGATTGGGCAGATAGATCAACATGCGTGTTATTTGGAGATGGAGCAGGTTCGTGTATTGTTAGCGAAGCAATTGATGATGAGCATAAGGTTATAGCTACAAAACTTTACTCAGATGGTAATAGATACGATCAAATAGTAATCCATAATAGTGAAAAAAATAACTGTAGAGGTCATATGACAATGAGCGGTTCTGAAGTTTTTAAAAGTGCAATTCGTTGTATGGCAGAATCTGTAAATGATATTTTGACTGAAAACAATATGACTATTGATGATGTCGATTGGATAATACCCCACCAAGCTAATGCAAGAATTATAAAATCTCTTTGTGAACAGAATAACTTTCCAGCGGATAAGGCAATAGTCTCACTACAGGAGCATGCTAATACGTCATCAGCGACTATTCCTATGGCAATTGATTGCGGTATTAAATCCGGCAAAATAAAAGATGGTAACATGTTGTTATTAACGGCAATGGGCGCAGGACTTACCTGGGGTTCTGCAATCGTTAAATTATAAGGAGCCTATTATGGCGTACGATAAGGACAATGTTTTTTATAAGATCCTGCACAAAGAAGCACCTTGTGAAATTGTTCTTGATGGAAAACATTTCATTGTAATAAAAGACATAAAACCAAAAGCACCAGTGCATTTACTCATTATACCGAAAGGTGAATATTCAGACTATGCGGACTTTATTAATAGAGCAAGCAATGATGAAATATTAGATTTCAACAATGGAATTCTATCTGTTATAGATAAGTTTCATTTGAATGATGGCGGATATAGACTCATTTCGAATTGCGGAAAATTCGGAGAGCAGGAAGTTCCTCATATGCATGTACATGTTCTTGGTAGTAAAACTAGTGATTGATTGGAATGTAATATGACAGAAAAAAAATTAAAAGATACTGTATTTTTGCCAAAAACTAGCTTTCCTATGCAGGGGAGACTTGCAGAAAACGATCCAAAAACTATTGGACGGTGGCAAGAAGAAAATTTGTATAAAAAATTAAGAGAAAAATCAAAAAACAAAAAGAAATTTATATTACATTCTGGACCTCCGTATGCCAATGGTCATTTACACATGGGGCATGCATTTAATGGCATTCTAAAGGATGTAATAAACAAGTGTTATCAAATGTCTGGATATGACGCCCCTCTCGTTATGGGGTGGGATTGCCACGGGTTACCTATAGAATGGAAAATTGAAGAAGAATACTTAAAAACAGGAAAAAAACGAGAAGAAGTTCCAGTTGCGGATTTTTTAGGACGTTGTCGTGAATATGCCTCAGAATGGTTAGAAACACAAAAAGATGGATTTCGGAATTTAGGTATTATATTCGATTACAATAATCCTTATTGCACAATGACAAAGGAAAACGAAACGACTATATATGAAGAGTTTTTGAAAATTTTAAAAGCCGGATATGTTTACAGGGATAATAAACCTGTGATGTGGTCTGTCGTTGAAAAAACAGCATTAGCGGAGGCTGAACTTGAATATCACGATAAAACAAGCGACGCTATTTATGTCAGATTTCCAATAGTAAAAACAAATAATGAACTACTAAATAGAGCTTATGCCGTAATATGGACGACAACTCCATGGACAATACCGGCAAACAAAGCAATAGCCTATAATCCTGAATTTAAATACTCGCTACTAAAAGCTAATAATGCAAATCTTGTAGTATCAAGTGATTTAGTTAAATCATTTGTAGATGCAAATAAAATATCTGATTACGATGTAATTGCTGAATTTTCAGCATCTGAGTTTGCCGGAACTATATGTGAGCATCCTCTAAAAAATTTGGGATTTGATGTCGAAGTTCCATTACTCCCGGCTGATTATGTTACAGCAGATGCTGGTACAGGATTAGTTCATACTGCGCCTGGTCATGGATTGGACGACTTTAATCTTGGTAAACAATTTGGATTGTCAACCGAGTGTTCTGTTAATGAGGACGGGACGTTAAAGGACAACTTACCGTACTTCAAGGGTGAGCACGTATTTAAAGTGAATCCAAAAGTAATTGATGAATTGCAAAAATCTGGTAACCTCGTTGGTTCGTCAAAGATAGTTCACAGTTATCCCCATTCTTGGAGATCGAAAGCTCCGTTAATATTTAGAACGACGACACAATGGTTTATAGATATAGAGCCAATACGAGAAAAATTAATAGAAGAAACAAAAAAGACAAAATGGTATCCTGCATCATTTATAAATCGCATATTGGGAATGATCGAAAAACGTCCGAATTGGTGTATATCAAGACAGAGATTATGGGGCGTGCCTATTGCTCTTTTCGTCAATAAAACAACTAATGAAGTTTTAAAAGATGACGAAGTATTTAACAGGATAATAAATACGTTTAGATCGGAAGGAATAGAGGCATGGAGAACAAGACCGGCTCAATATTTCTTGGGAAACAGATACAATACCGAAGATTTTGAGCAAATTAAAGATACAATAGAAGTATGGTTTGATAGTGGTTGTACACACAAATACGTCACAGCATTACGGGAAGACTTAAACAATTCAAGTGATAAACCGGCTCAGGCTGATTTATATCTAGAAGGCTCAGATCAACATAGGGGGTGGTTTCAATCATCTCTTATAGAAAGCGTTTTAACAAACGGTTACGCTCCATATAAAAGAGTTGCAACTCATGGTTTTTTAGTAGATGGCGAAGGTCGGAAGATGTCCAAGTCTTTAGGTAATGTTGTTGCACCTACGGATATTACATCAAAGTATGGAGCTGATATCTTGCGTCTTTGGGTCGTTAGTGGTGATTACTCTGAAGACATGCGTATAGGAGACGAAATAATTAAACGTCAGCTCGATATATATAGAAGATATAGGAATACATTACGTTATTTACTGGGCGTTTTGTCTGATTATGATAGAGATGTCGAATATGAAGAATTGCCTTTAATTGAAAAATTTATTTTGCATAGGCTTAGAGAACTGGATGAGTTGTTAAAAAAATCAGTGACCGAATTCAATTTGCAGAAATTTTACTCTGAGTTGCATACATTCTGTACAAATGATTTATCAGCATTTTATTTTGATATAAGAAAAGATTGCGTGTACTGCAGTGCCAAGTCAGATATAACGAGACGTTCGGCTCTTTGTGTTATGTCAAAAATATTTGACTGTTTAGTTCACTGGCTAGCGCCAGTATTATCATTTACGGCAGAAGAAGCATGGATTCATTATGGGAATGATGAAAGTATTCATTTAGAGAGTTTCCCAACATTGCCAAAAACGTGGGCAAATGATGATGTTAATAGAAAAATTCAAGTTATTCAATCAGTCAGAAGTGTCGTATTGAATTCTTTAGAAACGGAGCGTACTGCGAAAACAATAGGTTCAAGTTTGGAAGCTGAGGCTATTCTATATACGCAAGACAGTGAAGTTTTTAACAGACTAAAAGAATTAATTAATGAGGAGCTATTTGGTGTATCGTCAATTAAAGTAATTCAAGCTCAATCACCTTCTAACGCGATAACTGACGATGCTACAAAAGTTGGTGTTGTAGTTATTAAAGCTCCAGGTCACAAATGCGATAGGTGCTGGAAGGTCAAAACAACAGTAGCAGAGAGTAGTACTGACGTTGGAAATGTGAATTTATGCGAACGGTGTAAGTCCGTCGTTTGCGAGTAAGGTATGATTAATTCGTGTCGAGAAAAACGCACGTTACTAAATTGGTACAAAGTCCTAGGCGTTGATGTCTTATTTTATTCTCTCCCGGATGAAATAAAGTTAAATAAAATAGATAAACAAAGACCATTCAGTATGCCTCCAGACTCTTGTCGTAGTAACAACGTCTTTGTACCAACAGATGCTTGTCGGAAATCAATTGATGAAATAAACGAATTATCGGCTCTATATGAGGAAATAAGAAAAATTGATTGTCCTATAAAACGAACGGCACGGAATATTGTTATATCAGATGGAGATCCTAAATCAAAAATAATGCTTATAGGAGAAGCTCCTGGCTATGATGAAGATTTACAAGGAAAACCGTTTGTTGGACAAAGCGGAATTTTGTTAAACAAGATGCTTAATTCTGTAGGAATAAACCGTGAAGATGTTTTTATTACAAATGTATGTTATTGGAGACCTCCAGGAAACAGAAATCCATCGCCCGACGAAATTTCACTTTGTTTGCCTTATGTTAAGCATCTTATAAAATTAGTTAATCCTAAGGTTATTATGTTACTCGGAAGCGTTGCAACTCATGCCCTTTTAGATACAATGCAACCAATTTCAAAACTGAGAGGTCGGTTGGTAGATGTTATGGGCATAAAAACAATTCCTACATATCATCCGGCTTATTTACTTAGGTCTCCAGTACAAAAAAAATTTGCATACGATGATTTGAAGCTGTTAGCTCAGTGCTATAAAAGCTGAATATAAGAGGTTAAAAAAACAGTGAGCTATCAAAGTTAATGAAAAATTAACAAACGCTATTTATAATCGTCACTGTGGAGTGTACGGCTGGCAAAATTCATGAAAATTTTTTCAAAATTTGTATTACCGATGTTGTTACTGATACCAAATACAAATGAACGGGCTAATGCTATACAGCAAAAAATTACAGAACGCTATGACACTATAGTCAATAAATCATCACATAATATGAGTAAATGTATCGAAATAGTCAACAAGCTTGAAGTTTTAAAATCTGAACTTGTTATGTTATTAAAAAGCATTAATTCTGATGTAACTGGTATAAACAGCATTGATAACCCGCAGTCGGTAAAGGAAATTTTGAAAAACATTTCTACGATATGTAAGCTATTGCAGGAAACAATAAGTGAAAAAAACAACAAAGAAGAAACAGCTGTAAAGTTGTCAGAAAAAATGCAATCAGGAGAAACCGATATTATAGGGAAATATGAATCAATGACAAAAATACTCGTGTCATTGCATGAGCGAATTTACAAACTCATAATAAAGTTTAATATATTACAAAACTCTATGGAAGATACAATGGCAGAGATTACTCATGATTTACGGAATATAAATAGTACAATGAATTCAAAAGAAGAAAGAGTAGAAAAATCCACAGAAGATTTAACTAAATTAAAATCCGAAGTAAAAGATGTTGTTAATTTACTTGAAGAGGGAATGGATGAATGTAAAAAACATTTTGACGATATAGAAAAATCAAACAAATCTGCAGATAAAAAACCAATTTCTGATAAAAAAAACACAAATTTAGGTAAATCTGACACAGACAAGTCTGCTCAAGACAAATCTGATACAGATAAACCAAGCTCCGACAAAGATGATAAATCAGCTACTAACTCAGAAAAAAGCACTAAAAACGACAAACCCAATTCTGACGAACAAAAATCAAAAGAGGAAACTTTACCTGATGATAGTAACAAAACTAGTAATGAGGATAAAAAAACAGATAAAGATTCCAAGGGAGAGGACAAAACAAAAGAAAAGAAAGAACCATCTAGTCAAGACGAAAAAACTGGCGATAAAAAAACAGAAAATGATAATTTAAGTAAAAATGATGACAAAAAAGAAACAAATTCTTAAAAAAAGACTTCGGGCATATAGTTTGGTTGAGGTATCAATTGTTCTCCTAATAATGGGGATAGCCACGGCAGGCGTGTTGAAAGGTATGTCGCTATTGAAATCAGTAAGACTTGATGCTGTAGTAACTGATATAAGAACAATACAATTTGCATACAATCAATATATCAATGCTTATGCAGCTATTCCTGGGAATGATAAAAATATAACATCTGTTAACAAAGATGCAGAACCAGGTAAAGGTGATGGCGTTTTTTGTGAAGAAGATGCAAAAAGAACATTTAATCATTTGCAAGTAGCAGGTCTTATTAAACTAGAGGAGTTAAATCACCCAAAAATAGGTAGTAAGTATTCAATAATAAAAGACGGGCAACATCCATTTATAAAACTTGATGGATTATTAGAAGACCAAATAACTCTATTAATAACAAAACTTAAAGCAACACTTGGAACAACAGTAGAAATTAAAAGTGATAAAACTAGTGTAAGTATACGTCTTGATAACTAATTATTTATCCATTACAAAATACAATTGTTCGTTCTATGCCTTGTAAATCTTTTGCAATTTCAATAACAGTTGTGCTTTTTGCGATTTTGCACACTTCAATACGTTGCCCAATTCCTATTTCTAAAAACAAAAATCCACCACTGCGTAGAAACTTCCTAACACACGGAAGTATTTCTTTGTAAGCCTCTAATCCATCATTGCCACCAAATAATGCAATATGTGGATCATATAACGTACTTTTATCTAATTGATAGCCATTTTCAATATACGGAGGATTGCAAACTACCGCATCAAACTGTCCGTTTATATTTTTAAACCAATCTGTTTTTATAAAAGAACAACGTTGTTTCAAATTAGTATTTTTTGCATTGTCTTCGGCTACAGCAAGAGCCTCCTCAGATATGTCAGCGAGGCACAATGTGGCATTTGGATATAAGTCGATAATTGACAGCCCAATACATCCAGTACCACATCCCAAGTCTAAAATTGATATATGAGCTGACTTATATGGGAAATATTTTAAAAACAAATCAACGATGAGTTCCGTTTCAGGACGCGGATCTAACGTATCAATTGTCGTTTTAAATTCATTGTTATAAAAAGCCTTATGTTCTACTATTTTTGCTATTGGCATACCTACGCTTCGCAAGTGCAGATATTTATCTAGTTCGATAAATTCTTGATCTGTAATGTTGATTTTTTTTGTAAAAAACAATTTTTCATAAGGTATTTTTAAAACATGTTGAAGTAGTAAAAAAGTATCATGTCTATCAACATCTGTCGGCAAATGTGACAATAAACGTTTTAAGTCTAAGAACATATTAAAAAGGCAAAAAAACTTTTATTTCAAAACTAATTTACCATTACAAATACCAGTTATCATTTTGTCCTTTATTAAAGTGTTAATAGGAAGCGCTTCATTTGTAACAAATTCTAAAAAATTATCCATCTTTCCAGTGGCACAGTTGTTATCACATTTTTCAATAAGGCCAGATGCCTTTGTCCTTATAAGACTTTTTTGCAAATCCGTTTTTAATTTAAAAGCCAATGAACGTAATTTTTTTGCCCTTTCAAGTATCTTGTTTCTTGGCAATTGAATTAAACGAGATGCAACAGTTCCAGGACGTGGAGAATAAGGGAAAATGTGTAAAAGGGATATACCTGAGTTTTTTATGTAGTTATAACTATCTTCAAATTGTTCTTCTGTTTCTGTAGGAAACCCAGCTATAACATCAGCGCCCAATACCAAGTCGTGACGTGCGTTTTTCAATGAATTGATAACATTAGTTAGATCCGCAATTGAATATTTACGTCGCATTGCTTTTAAAACTTCATCATTACCTGATTGAATACTTATATGTAAATGAGGCATTATACGAGGGGTTTTTATTAGTTCAATAAAATCATTATCAATACCATGAGGATTTAATGACGAAATTCTTAAACGCTGTAATTCTGGAACATTCTCAAGAATGTGACGAACTATACTGTTAAAATTAAGCCCTCCATCGTTATACGATGTTATATCTATCCCTGATAAGACTATTTCCTTAAAACCTTGGTTTATAAAAAAACGAACTCTATTTAAAATTTCATCTGCTGGCATACTACGAGAACGACCGCGGGCAAATGGAACTATGCAGTATGTACAAAAATTGTCACATCCACATTGTATTTGTAAGAAAACTTTTACTCTATTTTTAAATGATGTTTCATTAAATTTAATTACAGGCTGTACACTATCAATATTATGTGGAATATTTGTATAACTTAAGACCTCAGTTTTGTTGTCATTTGGTATTACAGCATATACACCATCAAGTTTTTCAAAATATTCTTTTGCTGTTGCAAGAGTGCATCCTGTAACAATTATTTTTGCATTTGGGTTTTCTCTTATGGCTTTTCGTACAGCTTGTTTTGATTGATTTTCTGCCGATTGTGTTACTGAACATGTATTTATAAATACAACATCGTCTTTTGGATCAAGTGATTCTAATATAGCTTTTACTTGCTCACTTTCATAAAAATTAAATCTGCATCCAAGAGTTATTGTTTTAATATTTGCCATTTTTTTCCTTATTTGTTGATTGAAGAAACCATAGTACGCCGAATAATAAAGATGCACAAAGAGCTGTTACAACAGTTACAGTCATGACAGAATTCCATCCGTAAGTTGTTGCAATACTACCTGCTCCAACCCCAGCCAATGCTGTACCCAAATATCCAAGCATTCCAGTAAAACCAGCCGCAGAACCCGATGCTTTTTTGGAAGACACTTCAGTTGCCATAACCCCTATAAGAACCATTGGACCCGTCATACATGCACCGAGTAATGTTATACACAAACCAATAAGAAACGTCGAACCGCTCGTTATATACTTAAAGACTGACATAACAAGCCCTGTGATAAACATACATATGCACGGAACTGCTGAACGTCTTCCATTAAAATACTTATCTGACAGGGAACCTATAAACAATCCACCGAATACCCCAGCTATATCAAACAATGCCATTAAGAAACCAGAGCCTACAATAGAACTACCACGAGCTTCTTGCAACATTGTAGGTCCCCAATTAAAAAACACCATTTTGTTTATATAAACAAATAGTCCAGCAAACGATATAAGCCACAGGAGTTTATTTGTTAGTATAAGTTTTGCAATTTCAGACGCCTTTAGTTTTTCGGTAGGCACAATGCTAGAAATGGAACTATCTAACTCATCAATTGCTTTAAACCCAAGTGATTTTGGTGTATCACGCAATCTATTAAATACAAAAAGTGAAATAGTTATAGCCAACATTCCTGGTACATAAAAAACTTGTCTCCAGTCAAAATTAGCAACAAGTTGAGAGCTGAGCCACACGGAAAATGCCCCTCCAATATGAGCCGCCATATTCCATAGTCCCCACTTACCCCCTATTTCATCTTTTTTATACCAGTTAGCTAACATCTTCGCACAGGGAGGATTTCCCATAGCTTGAGCACATTGATTTAACGCAACTAATATAACTATCAATGACAAGTAGGAACTACATCCCAGTAATATATTCATTAGACCAGATAAGGCTAAACCAATTGATAAAACATATCTCGCAGGGAACCTGTCGCCTATGAGACCAAACAGGAATTTTCCAAACCCGTAACATATAGCTCCTGCTGACATTGCCCATCCTATATCTGATTTATCAATGTTCAGCTCTCTACATATGGATGGGACAGCACATGAAAAATTCTGTCGAACAAAATAATACGCACCATACCCTAACATTATGCTAAACAGCGTTCGCTTACGCCAATATTTAAAACTTTTATTCTCTTGAGTGTATTGGTTTTTTGTACCAGACATATCTCGCTAAAAAAACTACTTAGCCCTAAAAATTATTCTGCCCTTATTTAGATCATAAGGAGTTATTTCAACAGTTACTCTGTCCCCAAGAAGAACTCTAATTCTATTCTTCTTCATACGACCAGCTGTATATGCAATAATCTGGTGTCCATTGTCTAACTTTACCCTATACATTGCGTTTGACAAAACCTCTGTTACTTCTCCGTTAAATTCAACTAGATCTTCTTTTGCCATAAAAATTTTTTAAGTTAAAAAATATCAAAGTTAATCAATACTGTTATTGTATCCTGACTGACTTTCTTGAATCAAATAAGAGATGCAGTATCTTACTACGATAGTCGTTAAATATTCGTTAATTGTTTGCTAAATAACAATATATACCCTGAATGTGACATAAATTTGTGCAAAAAACTTGACTGACATCAATCAGTCGGATATACAATTATATTAGAAAGGGTTGTGTTAACAACCGTTTTTTTTGAGGGAGAATTTATGAACAAAATTAGCTTGATTTCGTTAGCTTTGTCAGCGCTGTTCTGCTGGAATGTGAATGCTTCAGAGCAACCAGCGGATCAACCGAATGGTAACCCAGATGTTGTTAGTTCTGAACAGCAACCAGCTTCTGAGCCGACAGTTTCTGACTCAGAGAATAATGACGAGATGAAAGTAAAAAAAGCAAAAGTATCAAAAAAGAAAAAATCAAAAAAATGCTCAAAAGGTCGTTCGAAAAATTGTAAAAGGACAAATGAATTTACCGAAGATTTAAATAACGATAGATCTCCTAATGTTGAGCCAAGCAAAGAAAAATCTGAGTCAAAAGACGAGCCAAAGGACAAGTAAAAAAAGCATTTCGAATATGTTCGATTATTCGAATAGGGGCGATACCAGTAGTGGTTCGTCCTTTTTTGTTTCAGAAACTTGCGATTACTATAATTCTTGGGAACATTCAATTTACAATAATATAATTTACTATGGTTTTCTGAAAAACAAAGACATGAAATCCTTTGGACAGAATTTTTTGTGCGATGAAAATTTGCTAGATAAAATAGCTCATTCGGCAATGCCATTAGATCAAAATACAACAATTGTTGAAATCGGAGCCGGTCCGTGCGGATTAACAAGATCTATAATTAAAAACTTTCCGAGAAATAAACTGGTATGTATAGAAAAAGATGTTAGATTTAAACCCCTGCATAATAACATGATTAAATATACAAAGCATGATCTAACATTTGAATATGCAGACGCATTAAAATACGATCTAAAATACGAACGCGTGGCAATTATTTCAAATTTGCCATACAACGTGGGCACAGTTCTTTTAATAAAGTTGTTAACTAGTAATATAGATCTAATCGATAAAATGGTTTTGTTATTTCAAAAGGAAGTTGCAGAACGAATATGCGCAAAAATTGGAAGCAAACATTATGGATCTGTAAGTGTTTTATCTCAGTTACTATGCGATACATCATTACTTTTTGACATTTCAAATAAAGCATTTATTCCATCCCCTAAAATTACATCATCTCTCGTTTTGTTCTTGCCGAAAAAGGATAATCACATTGACAATACCAATTTAGAAACATTTGCGCGTTTTGTCAACAAATGTTTCCAATTCAGACGTAAGATAATATACTCAACACTCAAACGCTTATGTCCATTAATCGATGTTGAGCTCCTATTGTCACAACAGGCAATCTCAAAAAAACAAAGACCCGAGACAATTACTCCTGAGCAGTATTTACAGTTGTTTAAAAATATGCCCAATGACACGAGTCTTTACACAAAAATTAATTTGCGATAGGGGTAAACTTTACGAATCCATCGTCATAGACAGTTGCGGTCACAGGAGATTTATTAATACCGACTTTAGTTTCTGTTTTATAGAAGACTTTGGTTTCTTCATAAAATCGATAGGTATACGGACACCTTTTTTCCCCATTATAAATTTGATGTAGATCTTTATTTTCAAGCCTCATCATGTTATATATCACATCAACAGTGTCGTAAAGATATTGAAATGCTTTATCATTGCCAGAAAGAGTTTTATTATCGTAAAACTTATCAATTGATGTTATAATCTCTTTTTTCATATTATCTATTATGTTGATATCTTTGTTATACTCGACATTTTTTAATAGCTCTCGTACTATAATCATTTGATTCCAAATTTTTAAAAAAAACTCCCCAACTCTTTTATTTAATTCATCTTCACTTATTTCTTGTTTTTCAAGCTCTTTTCTGTTTGGATTCCAGCCTTTTGTATTCTCGAGTAATTGCCAGTTGGAACCGTTTACGATGGCGTTGTAGTCCATCCAGCTATCAATGTTAACTACGTCGCTTTTCCCAAAATTTTGAACAAAATCGACACTTTTCTTTTGTACGGATAACTCTGACAATTCATTCATATCCGTCATATTGTGTTTATTATTCGAACTTTCTATTGTTTTTGATTTGGATAGTGTATTTCTATCATCTTTATCATAAACGCCTTTGTCAACCTCGCAAAAAGGAAAAGTTGCCTGCGGGATGCCCCCCCCCCGCGACTGGTAAGATTTGTTTGTATCATCATTAAACTCTTGTAAAACCTGAAGCCCATTCATTACATTAAAGCAAATACTACTTACAAAGATTGCCATAGCAAATCCGGTCATCTAAAAAACTCCATTCAATTTTCAGCTCATGTCGCAGTATAATATTTTTTTGAAAAAGGTGTCAATATCGTTTTAATCCTAATTTTGTCGACGGCTGTGAACCTGAATTCTTGTCATACGTTACGTTTGTGACTAACCCAAAATATTGCTATACAGAATCAAACGTGTTGAATCGACCAGGGCTAACGCATCCCCGTTATGGAAATATTCATTGTAAAAAAGCAGTGGCTGGGAGACCAGGATTCGAACCTAGGTTGGTCGGTCCAGAGCCGACAGTTCTACCGCTAAACTATCTCCCAAAAGATAATGACCGCCATAAGAGCAATGTCAATATCAAATTCTTATAAGTTGTTTACACAGAGGCAAACAACCTATAGGAATTATGCGACAGATTGCGTTTCTTGTCTACGTTGCTCGGCGATCCTTGCAGATTTACCAGAACGATTTCTCAAATAATAAAGCTTCGCCCTGCGAACCCGACCGTGTTTCAAAACTTTTATCTCGATATTTGGAGAGTATAAATGAAACAAACGTTCTACTCCTTCCCCATTCGAAATTTTACGGACTTTAAACGACGATCCGATTGATCTATTTCGGCGAGCAATAACAACACCTTCAAAGAGTTGTTTGCGTTCCTTGTTATTCTCAAGAATCTTTACCGAAACTTGAACAGTATCACCTGCTCTAAAATCCGGTATAGTTTTCTTATCTATCAATTTGTTAATTTGTTCTTGTTCAACTTGCTGTAACAAATTCACAACATTCTCCTAAATAAATTACGCTAGATACCATTAAATACATCAGTGTCCCAATAAATCAGGTCTCACACTTCTTGTAATCTGTTTTGCTTGCTCGATTCGCCATTTTGCAATCTCAGCATGGTTACCAGACAACAAAACAGAAGGTACATCGTAACCACTCCACGATACAGGTTTAGTGTACTGCGGGTATTCAAGTAAATCAACCCGACTTCCGTTGATATCTTTTATACAAAAACTTTCATCCTCAGGAGAATCTTCGTTATGCATAATTCCAGGGACAAAACGTAAGCAACTTTCAATAATAACCATCGCTGCTACTTCTCCGCCAAACAGTACATAGTCACCTATACTTATTTCCTGCATATTGTGGTGCTGTATCCAGTGATCGATAACTCGCTGATCTATGCCTTCATACCGTCCGCAAAGTATTATTAATCCATCATATTCGGCTAAATTTCGTGCTGTAGCGTTGTTAAATAGTCTTCCCCTTGGTGTCATATTGATTATTGCGGGTTCGTTGTTAGGGTAATTTTTTAATGCGTCGGTAAGAGCTTCGTGTATTATATTCGGTTTAATGACCATACCAGCGCCACCACCATAAGGTGTATCATCAACCTTTTGCCACTTATTATCTGAAAACTCTCGAATATTAACGGTCTTTAAATCCCATAAATTTCCTAGCTGTTTTCCCGGCAAACTATAAGCCAGCATACCAGGAAACATTTCCGGGAAAAGGGTTACTATAGTTATTAACATGTAGAGCTAACCTCATTCAAAACCATACCTCTGGAATATTCACAAACGAAGTAAAAACATTTCAGCCTACCACCTGCAGTTTATTGTAACGATACTTGCTGGAATTCCTAAAAATTGAATATCGAATTTTAGAGATGGTTCAACTATAGTTGACTCGTTATGTATTCTAAAAGAAAACGACCAACCGTTATTTAAATATAACTCAGCTGTATTTTTAAAATTGGGCTTTAACCGTATTGAAATAATTTCAGTCGGTAAATCCGTTTTAGGTATTAAAACTGTCGCTTCAGTTTTCTTCCCTGGTTTATTCAATTCTCCACGAAGATTGAATGCCTGAAATTCAGTAATTTGTTTTGCATCAATCGCAATAACCTTATAAAAATCACGAAATCCAAGCAAGTAAGAGATAAAATTGGTAGTTATTACTGAATTAACGCTATATGCTCGCTTTATTTCTTTTATAAACGCATTAATTATTGGTAAGTATATGTTATCTTCTTTTTGCAAAACATCACGCCATGCAATTTTACTAGCTTTAAACAAATCTAATTTATTAAATATTGGTCTTACTTCGCTCCAATAATTGCTGGAACATGGTACGTTATACCATTTTGCCCCAAAATCTATTGATGCACTAAGCCGGGAATGTTTAGTTGCAAAATGATTGTGTTTTAATGAAAGTCCGATATTCCATCGTATATTTTCCCTGGCTATTATAATATCTCGCACATCGCCTTTTTCGGCATCAGTATCTCTATTGATCGATAAAATAACTATATCATCGCTATTATTTTGTTCAAAAATAAGCGGTTCTGCCGAAAACAATGTATCAATAAACGCATTAGATGCACGAATGTAAGTATTTTGATCATGCTCATCTATCGTATTCCATGCACTTTTTGAAGCAATAATAGATTTTTCATTAATGACTACCGCACGAACTTTTCCAATTCTTGCTTGCAAATTCGTAATACATGCATATTCAAATGCCCGCCCATAATTATTACTCTTTGAGCTCATTGTAACTTTTCCAGTTCGTTTTTTATTGCAATTGCGATTTCATAAGCTAAGTTTACAGGTACAGCGTTTCCGATCATTTTGTATCCGTCATTTACGTTGTCGTATATAAATTGAAAATTATCAGGAAACCCTTGTATTCTGGCAATTTCTCTTACTGTTAACCTGCGATATAAATATTCCTTGTCTGAAACAAATTTAAATTTATCCGTTTCTATTTTTATCATCTTTGGAGCCTGAGGATGAAGTTGACACTGTCTCCCTGATGCTTGAACTGTAAAAGCCTGCTCCTCCCACGATTTTACTCTGTTACGGCTCATAAATATTGACGAGTACCCACCAGTAAAGTACTCATTGTTATTCACCGCTGACGGATTATGTTTGTTTTTATCTAGAGCAGGAACAGCAGTATCTTTTAAGTCCCAAATGACGTTTTTTAAGGTGAGCTTTTTACTATTATCAGTTGTTGAACCTTCTGGAAACTTAAAGTTTATACATAAATCTTTTCTAAACCCTATATAAAACACACGTTTGCGTTCTTCAGCAATGCCGTAGTTTTTTGCATCGACAAGATTAACGAAAACATCGTACCCGCATTCATCAAATAAGTTAATTATGTTTTTTACAGCCTCATTGTGACGTCTTGCGAGCATTCCTTTCACGTTTTCAGCAAGAAAAAATTTCGGTTCTGTGAACTTTAAAATTCTTATATAATCGAAAAACAATTTTCCTCGTTCATCATCGATCCCTCCTAATTTCCCACCTTCTGACCACGATTGACATGGCGGGCTTCCGATTATTCCATCAATATCTGCAGAAAAATCAGTTTCATCTAAATTTCTTATATCTTTTTTTATAAGGTGAGTTTTGGGATGGTTTAGTTCATATGTGTTCCAAATTGTTTTATCATATTCATTAGCAATTAGCATTTCGAAACCTGCTTTTTCAAAACCTAAATCCAATCCTCCGCACCCGGAAAACAAACTCACAATGTTCATTAATTTTCGATAACTTTAATAAGAAAACTGACACAACCTTATTAAAACATGTTATCAAAAAAATATTTTCACTCTTAAGACAACAAACGAAAGATGCCTATTTGCTTTTATCTTAATTGCATAAAGCATTTTTGAAACAGAATTCATGACGTAATGCGCAAAGCGATTTTATCATCCACATGCGTAAAAAACGGCTGGTGCGGATGGCGGGACTCGAACCCGCACGATTTCTCACAAGGTCCTAAACCTTGCGTGTCTGCCATTTCACCACATCCGCATAGGATCTACAAAACAGAGCCTTCTAGGGCATTATAACAAAATTCAAACATTTCAACTTACATATCCTTACCAAGAATCTGTTTTGCCAATGCCATGAAGTTGATTTTGTCTAACTCTCCTTTTATATATGTCTTAGATTTTTCTAAATTCCACTTTACTTTTTTCGGTAAATCCCTCCACTTTGCATATGCCGAATCCAATGCCGGTTCCAGTATTTCTTCTCGAAAGTCTTCTATTATCTTGAGTTCAGGTATATATTCTTGGTCGGCTAGCTCAACGAAAGCGTTGTATATTTCGATGTGTTTACGATATTTGTTGTTGGTCAGATCATTTGGATTTTCTAAACCTAACTTTGCTAAACAAGAATTACATTGGTCAAGAATATACTCACGCGAAATATAACTATCAATTTCACCTTCTATTGTGTCTCTACTATCTTGTAAATCTTTACATTCTTCTTGTAAAAGAATTTTTATATCTTTTAGACTGCGTTTTTTTACTGGTTTCTGTTTCAAAATATTAATTATATCATCATAATCTACCAAGCTGAGCTTATAGATACCGGCTTTTATACCATTTAGATTAAGTACAATACTAGGAATTATATCAATAAAAAACTTCGAAACAGATTCTATCGCTGATTTTATTTCTGTATTAGTGTAAACTTTTGGATCGACGTCAGTTTTCAATTGCATATTAAAAAGACTATCAATAGTATTGATCAATACCTTTTTCTCGACGCCTGACTTTGTATAATCAGCATCGTTTTTTAACAGATAGTCTGCAAATTTTCTAGGAAAAGATTTGTAATTTTCTGTGCTAAAATCTCCCGGATTGTACTTTTGCTCATGGCATTCTTTATCTATAGGAATAAATTCATTCTTAGTTAAATCAATTTTGATGTGCCTTTTTGTGTCTTTTGCGACATTAGTACTCTTTTTTAGAGCCACATCTGACTTTCCATTTTCATATTCGTTCATCTCAAACTTCGAATATACCGAACTCACTACACTTTTGATAGGAGCACGTTTTAATATGCCTTTAATTACCGTGCCACTTGAGAGTACAATTCTAGTTTTATCTTCAATATCGTTAATTATGCCGAATTGGGTTAAATAACAATCCCAATCATGTTTTAAAAACCTTATTACAATATTTATGTCCTTAGATTCGAAACCATC
>CACZTP010000009.1 GCA_902784055.1 uncultured Pseudomonadota bacterium | reverse complement strand
ACAAAATAGGAATTTTTTAGATCTAAAATTACATCCCAAAAGGGTTAAGTTCTTAAAACAAACGTTTAGAACTCAAAGTTGATATATGAAGGAGAACCCATTCACTTGCAGGGTATGCAAATTTGTAAAAACAATGCAAATTTTTGTCCATAAATAATTTAAAAAACAAAAAATATTGTCAATTAATTCTTCTTTTATTGATTTGCAAGCGAACCAAAATAATGCGAATGCTCCGCGTCTCCTAACTCTTAAAGTGTTATAATTTTTTCATGGATAAGTATTTTTATAAATTATGACTAAAATAGACGGTGTGTGTACTGCATTAATAACACCTTTTAATGATGATTATTTTGTAGATTATAGAGGGTTGGGAATTCTTATTGAATATCAGCTTAATAATAATATTAATCAGTTTGTTGTGTGTGGATCGACAGGCGAAGGAACGTTATTAACTCTTGAAGAACGAAAGGCTGTTATCAAAAAATCGATTGAAATTGTTAATAAAAATGGAATTACTGGTGTAGGATGTAGTGCCAGCTCTACCTCTGAAGCAATAAATCTTGTCCTTATGGCTCAAGAATATAAAGCTGATTTCGCTCTTGTTGCGCCACCGTATTATATAAAACCAACACAGGATGGAATTGTTAATTTTTATAGAGAAATTTCAAGTAAAACGGAGTTACCAATAGTGGCGTACAACATTCCAAGCCGTGTAAGTGTCTCTATTAATTTCGAAAGTTTGCTGAAAATTTCGCAAATATCTAATGTAATCGGATTAAAAGAGGCGGCACCAAATTTTGAAACTATATCACGATTGTCAATCGTAACTGATAGTAAATTTAATATACTTTCTGGCGATGATTTAACGTTCCCTGCCAGTCTTTTATATGGCACCTGTGGCTCCATCTCCGCCATAGCAAATTACTGCCCGAAGGTCATTAGCGATTTTTATAAAACATGGCAATCTGGGAAAATTGATACAAAATTAGTTCAGAAAATAGTTGAAATAAGTAGAGCTTCTTCAGTTGCGTCAAATCCCATCGCCTTAAAATACATGATGTCAAAAAAAGGATTGGTAAAAAATGTGCTACGACATCCGTTATTGCCGTTAGACAAAGAAAAGATAAAAATTGTTGACAGTATTCTTGACGTAATAGAGCAAGTGTAATAATGGAAATATTAACTTGTTATTTCATGGTTATAAAAGTACCAGATTGGTTTTTACACGAAATTAGAACCGAGATTAAAACAGCCAAAATTGTCATTATTCCGCAATGTACTCGATTTTTGTGTTGTGATTGATTCTCGGGAGATTTGTATATTTACCCCTCGAAAGACTGCTTGATGCTACAAAAGGTTTTTATCAGAACTTGCACTAAGTGTGTTTTATTCAGCTTATGAAATTCGAAAAACGAATGAATGTCCTTTCTGGGAAGGTACCCAAAAAATACACGACTTGAATAATCAATAAAATTACATAAAATTCACTGCTGGGTTCGTAATAATCGGAACGGCACAGATAGTATTAATGGCGTTATTTCTTTGGCACACCCTTTTTATACATTTTTCATAAAAATTATTTCACGCTTCCAAGTTTTTGGAGTTCAGATACAGCTCGAGATATTCCAGAAAGGGTCACATTTTTGACTTTTCGAGGATCGTTCATTTCTACAATCAAGTTTTCGACAATTAGATCTGTTATTCTATGCTTAATAAGCTCTACATATTCATCCTCAATTGATTGCAAAATGTTTTTGTTTTTTACATCCATCTCTTTAATTTTGTTATCAATTTCAAGCATCTTTTTATCATAATAAGCTTGTGCTTCAACTTTCGCATTCTTGATAGCAATTGAGTAAGACCTTTCGGAGTCTGATATTTCATTTTTCAATCCATCAATCTTTATTTGAAGGTTGTTTTTTTCAGTTTCTAAATTGTCAATACTAGTTTTTATTTCTTTAATGCCTTCGTCTAAATAATCTGATACAATTTTACGACCATTTTTATAAATAAAATATATCATCCACGCAAAACTTAGAAATAAAGATATATGAATATTCGGATATAAAGTTAATACAACGACGCATACTATTAAACCGATAAATATTTCTTGTTTTGCGTTCGGTACACCAGGCATTACTTATCTCCAAATAACTTATTAATAACCAATTTAGTAGTGACGTCTATTTCAGCTTTTATTGTTTCATTTAGATTCTTTAAAAGTTTATCAGCGTCCTTCCTGGCTTCGGCAATTGCATTTTTACTTTTTAAGTCAATAACTTTTAGCTGTTCATTCAGTATTTTTTCACATCTATCCTTTGTTTCGATCATAATTTTTTGTGTTTCTTTAATTCTTTGATTGTCAATATCTGTAAGCTTTTGCGTAAATTTTTCGTAAAGCTTTGTCAAAGAGGCAACCTTATCTTTTAATTCTTGGATATGTTTATCCCTGGACGATACGGACGATGTAATCCTTGGTAAAAATACTTTTTTAAAAAATAGAACTAGTATCCCAAGACAAATTGTAAGCCATACAATCTGAGAAACCCAGTATGAAGAATCAAGTTGAGGAACCATTTTTACTATATAAGACTTTTATACCGCAAACAAGATAATCATTGCGACGACGAACGCAAGCAATGCAATTGATTCTAGTAGAGCAAACGATAAAATTCCCGTCGAAGTCAAATCACCTTTTGCTGATGGGTTTCTTGAAATTGATTCTATAAGAGAAGCAAATAGTTTACCCAATCCAAGACCAACACCGAATAATGGTAATACCGCAATACCGGCAGCTATTAATTTTACGGAAGCTATATCCATTTTATACCTCACATTCCTTATTTATCCGCTACAGGCTTTAACACTTCAGCCATATAAATACAAGACAAAACTGAAAAAACGTACGCCTGTAACACACACACAACCAATTTAAACACATTTAGGAACACGTTAGCTATAACAGGAACTGCAGACGCTGGATCAAACATAAATATACCAGCTAACGAAACAGCAAAACTTGCCATTACTTCGATCATTATATGTCCCGAAAGCATGTTAGCAAAAAGCCTTATACCAAGACTTACCGGTCTAAAACAAAAGGACATTATTTCAACAAGAACAAAGAATGGAGCTATATATATCGGCATTCCTTCTGGACAAAAGTGGCGGAAGAAATGCCTACCTTGAACGACAAAACCAACAATTATTGATGCAATCCATACCATAAATGCCATACCCATTGTAATTACAAGCTGACTTGTAAAAGAGAACGAACCGGGAATTAATCCAATTATATTTCCGAGCATTATAAACATAAACAAAGCAAATATATAAGGAAACATCTTTGCTGATTTATGTTGTATTTGTTGATCAACTATACCTGATACAAGAAAGTAAAGCTTTTCAAGACAAAATTGCAGTTTTGTTGGAATTAAACCGTTACAGCGAGTCCCAAGAGCGCAAACTGAACAAATTAAAGCAACGACAAGTAACATGTACAAAGATGAATTGGTAATCGATACATCAATGCCAAAAATATGCATCGGGATTATGTTGTGAACCTCAAATGAGGATAACGGATCAACCATCTATCTTTGTCAACACGCGTCCTATCTACACTCATGTTAGATCAAAATATGTATCAAGTCAACTTTTCAGTTAAAGTAATGATTTATTAACTATTATTAATTACATATTTATATCTGTACGATATTGTAATGCTTCTGATAAATCAACAATATCAATGTTGTCAGAGTTACGCATATCAGCAATAGTGCGAGCAACTTTTATTGTTTTATGAAATCCTCGTGCGGACAGATAAGTTCGGGACATAACATCTTTTATAAGTTCTTTTGCTTCTCTTGTCATATTGGCAATTGTTTCTAGATATTTATTACCAATCTGCCCATTAAGTTGGTTTGACGATACACCATGCGATAAAGCTCGATTTATCTGTTTTTCACGTACCTCAATCACCCTTTTTCTTATTACTTCGGATGTTTCAGATTGCCTTGGGGGGCTTAATAGTTCTGAATTATTGATATTGTTCATACAAATTGTTATATCGAATCTGTCTAGAACAGGACCTGAAATTTTATTTAAATAATCTTTTGCGCATATTGGAGCTTTCGAACATTCTTTGTTTTGTATTCCAAGATATCCACACCTGCACGGGTTCATAGCAGCTACCAACTGTATGTTTGCGGGATATGTAACATGTTCCTTTGCTCGCGATATTGTTATTTTCTTATCTTCCAAAGGTTGCCGTAACGCTTCTATTGTCTGTCTTTGAAACTCTGGTAACTCATCAAGAAACAACACGCCATTGTGAGCTAATGAAATTTCTCCAGGCTTTGCATTTGAGCCTCCGCCAGTAATAGCAACAAGTGAGGCAGAATGATGAGGCGCTCTATACGGAGGGTTTTGTATAATCCCTTCTTCAGGTAGCATACCTGCTAAGCTATAAATACACGTTGTTTCTAACATCTCTTTTGGTGTAAGAGGAGGCAAAATAGTGCATAGTCGGGAGGCTAGCATCGATTTACCGCATCCCGGAACGCCAATCATAAGCACGTTGTGCTTTCCACACGCAGCCACCTCAAAAGCCCGTTTTGCTACAAGCTGACCCCGCACTTCGGAAAAATCACCGTTGTATTTAACGGTTTCTAACACTACAGGTTTCGGCTCAACAAACGGCATCTGCGCTTTTCCGGTAAGTTGATTTAACAACTGCCCCAAGCTTTCAGCGACTATTATGCTTTTGTTACCGCTCCACACGGCTTCATTAGCACACTTCCGCGGGCAAACAATCGACAAACCGCCTTCGTTAGCAAACATAGCAGCACAGATAGTTCCCGAAACGTACCCTAAACTTCCGTCAAGACCCAGCTCTCCCATTACAACAGCCTCATCAAGCATATTCTGCTCAGCAATGCCCATCGAACATAAAACAGCCAGAGCTATAGGCAAATCATAGTGCGAACCCGTTTTTGGTATATCCGCAGGTGCCATATTAACAATTACCCTCTTAGCTGGAATTCCCAACCCAAGCGTAAAAAACGCCGAGCGAATTCGTTCCTTTGCTTCAGCAACAGCCTTATCGGGCAACCCGACTATACAAAATGAGGCAATCCCCGGTGAAATCTGAGCTTCCACGGTAATCTCCGTCGGCAACATGCCAACGAATGCCACAGTCCTTATTTTGGATACCATAGCTCCGTTTCTAGCCTTTCCCCAGCAATCCCTCTAATACTGATAGTAAGGGGGTATTTATTAAAATATCGTTAACGTATAAAAATATACAAATATGATGTATCGCACATTTTGGTGTATGTAACATCATTTTAAATTAAATTAACCAAATTTAAAAAATGCTTAAAAAATTAACAGTTTATTAAACTTTATATGAAAGTATATATTGTGTAACAAGGATATTTGTACGAGGAGTTATGAAAAATATTTCTTATTTAATTCAATTTTTATTTGCTAAAATTATATATAATTTTTTAATTTTGTCAGGATGTTCGATTGCTTCAACAGAAATATCAGATGCAAGCAACGCAATCGGATGCAAAAATTTCTATGAAAAAAACAACAATATGACATGCAACCCAGCGCTTATTACCTATTTTCAGCCCAATACTAATACGTTACCGAATGCGACATATAAAAAAAACAGTTGCCACCATAAAAATAGTATTTCTGATGATGAATATATAAAATTGTTGGAGAACACAATGTGTACCAACAATATTTGTCTAGTAACACATAATAACTTAACATCACCAACAGTTGAAACTGCAAATGCTATTACACGCATATTTAGTGGAATATTTGGAGTTTTTATATCAGGATGATGATTATATAAAATTGATGATGCTTGAAGTGCTATTATCTTTACCGTGGTTAAAACGAAAAGATATTATGCAAATTCAGCTTATGAAAGGTAAACGTGGGCTCATAATGGGCATGGCAAATGAATATTCAATAGCATATGGCATTGCCTCTATTTTGAGTAATTGCGGTTCCGAATTGATATTTACAGCTCAAAACGAACGTTTTAAGCAGAAAATCTTCGATATAGAGCTTTTTAAGAATTGCCGAGTATTTACATGCGATGTATCACAGCCCGATGCAATACCTGCACTGTTTCAAGAAATCGGCAATTTATATGGTTCGATTGATTTTGTTGTTCATTCGATAGCCTTTTCAGATAGAAAAGAATTGCAAGGGAAGTATTACGACACATCACGAGATAATTTTCTCAATGCTATTAATATCTCATGCTATTCGTTCACGGAAGTTTGTAAATGTGCCAAAGATGTAATGCCAAATGGCGGAAGTATACTAACACTTTCATACTACGGAGCTGAAAAGGTTGTTCCAAATTATAACGTGATGGGAGTTATAAAATCAGCGTTGGAAGCGAGCGTAAGGTACCTAGCGTCAGATCTTGGAGAATTCAATATACGAGTGAATGCTGTGTCTGCAGGTCCTATAAAAACTCTTGCATCATCGGGGGTTGGTGGATTTTCAAAAATTCTTGAGTACGAGCAGAATAGATCGCCGTTGTGTCGCAATGTTACAAGGGAAGATGTTGGTAAAGCGTGCACCTTTTTGCTTAGTGATTTTGCTTCAGGAATTACAGGGGAAATTATACATGTCGATTGCGGATGTAATACTGTAGGTGTTAAATTCTAATGTACAGTTCGGTTGGGGTTGTTAGGCAGGGAATAGACTTTTTATGTACCTATTCTTCAAGTGACGAGCTTCAACCGGGGCAATTAATTGCTGTTTATTTTAAAAATAAAAAAATTATCGGTATTGTATTTGACAATGCAGAAGATAGTGACTACTTAGGGAATATAAAACAAGTTTCCGATATATTATCCTACACAATAAATAAAGCATATTTGAATTTTATAAAATTCGTATCTGAATATAATTTAATTCCAATGAGCTCTGCGCTCAAATTACTTTGCCCATTTAACTTAACAGTTCTATTAAAACAACATAAATCGCACGTAGGTATAAGGTCAGACGTAATTGCAAACGTCATATTGAATGAAGAACAGCAAAATGCAGTTAATAAAATTGAACTTGAAAAGTTTGATGTTTATTTATTACATGGAGTTACCGGCTCTGGTAAAACCGAAGTTTTTCTTGAGGTCGCAAAACGATTAAATAACGCACAGATATTAATACTTGTTCCAGAAATAACATTATCAAATGTTATGGCAGAAAGTATTGCAAAACGTTGTGGACGTGAGGTTTTTATATGGCACAATTCAGTTTCACCTGCGAAAAAATTGAGTATATGGCAAAATGCAATACAAGGCGAACCAATCATAGTTGTAGGAGCTAGATCGGCTTTATTTATACCGTTCTCAAATCTAAAATTGATAGTTGTCGATGAAGAGCATGATCCTACTTTTAAACAAAACGATCATCAAATATATAATGCACGGGATATGGCTGTATACTTAGCCTCTCTTTTAAAGATTCCAATAATCCTTTCCTCCGCAACACCGTCTGTTGAAAGTTATAAAAATGCAATTGATTGTAAATACAAATATATAAAATTAACATCGAGATACTATCTCGGAGCAAATTTACCAACTGTAAATGTTACTGATATGCGTTTTGTAGGAAAAAATGCAATTTTCAGCCCTGAAACTATAGAAAAAATAAAATATTATCTAAATAACAATCAACAAATCTTAATATTCGTAAATCGTAGAGGATATGCAATTAAACGATTATGTCCTAATTGCGGATGGAAAATAATGTGCCCCGCTTGCGACACATGGCTGTGTTACCACGCTACAGGCTCAAGATTAATTTGTCATCATTGCGGATATACATCATCAAATATTAAACAATGTAAAAAGTGTGGTAATGAATATTTAGTAAATTTTGGTATAGGTATAGAAAAAGTTTATGCCGAATGTCAAAAACTATTTACAAAAGCAAGTATAGTAATGTGTTCAAGTGATAATATGAATAATCCTACTAAAATAGATGAAGTAATTAACAAAATAAAGAACAATGAAGTTAATATAATAATTGGAACCCAAATTTTAGCTAAAGGGCATAATTTTAACTCATTAAATCTTGTTGTAGTAGCAAATCTTGATTATATGTTATATACTGAAAACTTCAGAGCAGTTGAAAATACCTTTCAATTGCTATATCAAGTAACAGGGCGGGCTGGGCGTACAGGAAACTTTCAATCGGAAGTTATTATACAAACGTATAATCCTGAAGAGCCTTTACTTACAATGATTAATAATCAATCTGAATTTTATAAAAATGAACTTAATAATCGTAAATTAACTAATATGCCTCCGTACGGGCACATTATAAGTATTGAGATTTCTTCATCAAATGATGATAAAGCAAATGAATACGCTCAGGAATTAACTCAGAACTTACGGAATGCCTCAATTGCGAATACAATAGTTGTTGGCGTTATAATTCCAAATTTGTATAAAACAAATTATAAGTATCGTTATAATATTTTACTTATTTCAAAAAATAGTATTCAAAATAAAATAAAAGGTATACTTAAATCATATAAACCTCACTTTGGTATTTTTACTAAAATCGATGTTGATCCTTACAATTTTGACTAGGAGCGTTGCATATAATTTTGACACATAGTACACTGAGTGTGTCCTTTAGGGGTTGTAGCTCAGTTGGGAGAGCACTACGATGGCATCGTGGGGGTCAGGGGTTCGAGCCCCCTCAGCTCCACCATAATATTTTTCACGGAATATTTTCAGGTATAGTCTGATTTTAACAATTAAATTTGTATAAATAATTCTCATGGGTATTGCACTCCTAAAATGGAAATCTCCTATTATGTGTCCGTTATTAAACTTGATGAGCTCTGGTATATTACAGTTTAGTAATCAAATAACTATACATTTTGTACTATTAACATTCATTTATTTTTCGCTATACCTTGTAACCATTTTTGAACAATATATAAACGTTCTATCTGATCATGTCAGACCTACACTTTTGCCGTATTTCTATGTTTATATATGTTCCATTATCTGTTTGTGCTTATATAGCAAACAACATTATCCTTTAATATTGGATTTCGCTTTAAATCTTAAAACATCATATTCAACGATAGTTGTTTAAACTTTATATATAAATAATTCTTTTTACCCTTACCTATCGTTCAGTCTAGTTTAATCTTTTTCCTACGCCTCTATGCCACAGATCCTATAAACATAACTTCTTTATATAAATTTTATATAAAACATGTTTATGTTTGGCTTCTGACAAAAATTAATTTTTACGATATTAAATATATTATATATCTCCACAACATCAGTGTCTCACAGGATAATCTGCAAAGATTATTGATCTTGCCTTGGTGGAAAACGAACAATTGTCGAACAATCGACGCCAATCTATCAGGCTAATAGGGCTAAATGGCTAAAACAATCCAGGAATTGACATACCACCTGTTACAGCCGACATAGCGTGTTCTGACATCTTATCTGCATTCGCTTTTGCATCATTAAAAGCGGTCAATATTAAGTCCTCTAACATTTCTTTGTCATTTGGATCTATAACAGCTGGAGATATAGACACAGACTTTAAGATCCCAGTTGCAGACATTTTTATAATAACAGCATCATTACCTGCGGATCCTACAACCTCAGCGTTTTTTAAATTTTCTTGCACACGTCCCAATTCTGCTTGCATTTTTTTTGCTTGAGATAACAAATTATTCATGTTTGGATTCATAACGATCCGTATAACTCATATATTCTTTATCATTATACCCGAAAGTTGGACACCGTTCCGACCTGTAAGATTTTCTTTAGTAAAACGTCTGTAACTGAAGAAATTATCATTTTCAAATGTATTTATATTTAAATCTTCAAAATCGATATTTTGCATTGCATTATATAGAAACCCTTTAAAATCAAAAACATTGTCACTACTAAAAAAGTTCTGATATTCAGCCGGAATGTCGTTTTTATTAAACTCCATTTTATGAATAAAGGCTCCTGATGCAATAGTTAAGTTTTTGCATCCTATACTACGCATAAAAGCTAAAGCTTCTGTTAGCATTCCTTTAAATGCTCCACGCCACCCGCAGTGAATTGCTCCTATATATCCAGTGTTGTTATCGTACATAAGTAGTGGTATACAATCAGCCGTGTATACACCTATAAAAACTCCTGGAATATTAGTAACCAAACCATCACCTGGTACTTGTGTGTTTTGAAATGATGAGATATTGTCGCGGGTAATTAGATGTATTGTTGTGCTGTGTACTTGATTAAGTGTAATTAAATTTATTGGCTCAACACCAAAATTCCTAGCTATTTTTTCACGGTTTTTAAGAGCATTTTTGTCATCACCTCTATCAAGTCCAACGTTCAAAGAACTAAATGAACCTGTGCTGTAGCCACCCATTCTATCAAAAAAACAATGTTTTATATTTTTGAATTGTGATAAATTTTTTATAGTATATGTATTCATAAATTTACAATGTTTTTATATATTTTTCAAGCCAATGTATATCAAATCGACCGGCAACTATATCACTATTTTTGACCAA
This sequence comes from uncultured Pseudomonadota bacterium, assembly GCA_902784055.1. GTDB lineage: Bacteria > Pseudomonadota > Alphaproteobacteria > RUG11792 > RUG11792 > RUG14087. Next base: position 23,310 of record CACZTP010000009.1, on the reverse strand, counting down.
AGCTTTATGTAAATCTGTAGTTGTTTTTATACCATCAATTATAAGTTCCTCTAAAGCTTGGTCGGATTTCATAAGGCAGGACGTACGGTCAGAAGAATGAATAATAACTTTTGCGACTAAGCTATCGTAATAAGGAGGGACGCTATATCCACGGTATATGTGGGAATCTATTCGTACTCCATTACCTCCCGGAAAATGCAATTCTTCAATCTTACCTGGAGACGGCATAAAAGTTTTCGGATCCTCTGCGTTTATTCGGAATTCTATTGCGTGACCGTTTATTTTAACGTCTTTCTGTCTAAACGAAAGTTTTTCACCTGACGCAATACGAATTTGTTCTTTAACAATATCGATGCCTGTAATTTCTTCAGTTACAGAATGCTCAACCTGTAGTCTCGGATTAACTTCCATGAAATAAAATTTTCCATCATTGTAAAGAAATTCAACAGTTGCAACGCCGACGTATTTTATTTGACGAAGAGCGTTCGTTACAAGATTTCCAATTGTTTCTCTTTCCTCTTGGGTTATTACAGTTGATGGTGCTTCTTCCATTAATTTTTGGTTGTTACGTTGTATAGAACATTCACGTTCTCCAAGAGAAATAACATTTCCAAATTTATCTGCAATTACTTGAAATTCTATATGCCTGGGGTTGGTAAGATATTTTTCAATATATACACGATCGTCACCGAAGTTTGCTTTTGCTTCTGATTTTGCAAGGTTAAAATTTGATTTCAAATATTCCTCATCCCAAGCTACTTTCATCCCCTTACCACCACCACCTGATGAAGCTTTTAAAATAACTGGGTATCCAATTTTTTCAGCAATATCTAAAGCCTGATCTAAATTTTTTAGAACCTCGGCTGAACCTGATACAGTAGGAACTCCAAATTTCTCCATTGTGTGTCTAGCGATTATTTTATCACCCATCATCGTTAGATGCTCATGACTTGGTCCTATAAAAGTCAGTCCGTGTGCTTCGACAATTTTTGCGAAGTTTGCGTTTTCAGATAAAAATCCAACCCCGGGATGTACTGCATCTGCCCCTGTTATTTCTGCTGCACTTAATATTGCAGAAATGTTGAGATAGCTATTTGTTGATCTATTATCTCCGATACAAACACTTTCGTCAGCTAGTTTTACGTGCATTAAATTTTCATCAACAACCGAGTGGACAGCGACAGTTTTTATTCCCAATTCTTTACATGCTCGTAGCACCCTTATAGCGATATCCCCCCTATTCGCTATTAATATCTTCTGTACCATTATTCTATTACCAGTAGTAATTGCCCAAATTCTATAGGTTGAGCATCGTCAACAGCTATATGTATTATTTTCCCGTCTCTTGGCGCTTTTATATAATTCATAACTTTCATAGCCTCGATTATAAGTAATGGCTGATCTTTTTTGACAATGTCTCCTTCATTAACGAATTTCGTAGCTCCTGGCTCAGGTGATAAGTAACATGTACCAACCATTGGTGATTTTATGGCTCCTGGGCTATTTGAATAATCAATCTCGGTTCTCTTATCTTGTGAACCTGTATTGTCTATAATTTGGGGCACGGGTGTTGGTTGGACTATTGGCTGAGATGGGGAGTTAAGTTGCGGTACTATAACCGATTGAGAAACATTACCGAATGATGGAATACCACTAATATTTGGTCGATTTGGTTCAATGCGAGGCGCAGACTGGGCGACAATTTTTATTTCAATACCATCTGCTTCGTATTTTATTTCTGAGAGTTCATTGTCTTTTAGAATTTTAACTATCTCTTTTATATATGAAACGTCGGGATTTTTGTTTTGTTGTCCATGTTTTAATTTTTTGTTCGTTTCTTTCTTTTCCATTAACGCATACCGACAAAGTGCTTACTCCCCGATGTTATCAAAGTGCACACATTGCATCAATCAGAAACAAATTGCTCAAAGAGGCTAAATAAGAAGATAACTTTTATCTATTACTATTTTCGAATTGTGTAAATCAACTGTCACAATCGCATTTTTATTGAAAGGTATAGTTCCAATCCTTCCTTCTTCAAGTGCAATTTCTAAAAAAGAACCTGCTCCGTAATCTAGCGCAGTACGAACTTTACCAATAATGTTTTCTGATTTGTCATAAATTGTGAGGTTTTGGAGATCATCAAAATAATATTCATTCTCTTTTAGAGGGAGTAGAAACTCGCGGCTTACATACAAGTTTTTTAAACGGTATTTGTCTAATACGCAACGATCTTTTATCCCGTTTATTATTCCGGAAAATTCGTCTTGCCCAATGTGTTTCATACAGGAAACACTGATACAATCACAAGTTTCTGTTTGAAACGCAGATAGCTTAAGAAAGTCAGACGGAACAGACATAAACGAACGGATTTTAACCGTCCCGTTTATGCCTATTGGTTTTAAAATCTGACCAACTAATAATATATTTTTATCGAAATTCGACACTGTAATTATTCAGTTTTAGATGCTTCAGCATCACGCGCCATACGTTCCTGTGCTTTTTTCTTAGGAGCCGATTTTTTAGGTCTATTAGGAATTACCGGAGCATCACAAATTCCTTTCGAAGCTAACAATTTTTGGACACGTTCAGTCGGTTGTGCTCCTACAGACACCCAGTACTTTGCTCGTGCATCATTTACGACAAATCTTTCTGAATTTTCGTGAGGCAACAAAGGATTGTAAAATCCAAGTTTTTCAACAAATCTACCATCTCTAGGTGCAGTATTTTCTGCAACGACAATATGGTAAAAAGGTCGGTGTTTCGAACCGCCGCGGGCTAATCTTATTCTTAAAGCCATTTTAAGTGCTTTCTTGCACAACATCACTTTTGTATTGTAACTACATTCCGTTTATTCTGCAAGGCATTAACTTTCTTGCGGTAAAGGGTTTATTAACATTTATAAATTTAGAACGTGCTAAACTAGCGAAGTATAAGTTTGATTTAGTTTTTGGGATAAAAAACATGAAAAGATTAATAAAATTTTTAATCTTTGGCTCGCTTTTGGCACCGTTTTGCTTAGAACAATCTGTTAATGCTTGGTCATGGGGCAAATCCGACAAAAAAGAAGAAAAAGAAAACGAGAATGCAAATAAAGGAAAAGAACCAGATAGCAATGCACAAAATAGTTCTGACAATTTAAAAAAAACTGATGACAAAAAAAATAAACAATCCATAACAGCATTAGATAAAACTGAAACTTCTACATCATCTGAACTAAAAGGCGAAAAAAAGAATAATTTTGTAGAAAAAGCTGTATCTGATTTGAATACAAAAGACGCTGCGGTAGTTTTTTCCGACGGTACGATAATTTCGAAAGATGACATCAATAATGAATTGAAAAATCTTCCTCTTGAGATAACCTCTCGTACTCCATACCAGCAATTACTACAGTTGCTGTCTTTTAAGCAGGCTTATAGGAAAATAATTGATGCGAAATCAAAAGAATTAGATTTTTCTAGTGATAAAGACGTAAATGAATCAATCAAAAATCGTTGCAAATCCTTTGCTTCATCCAAGTATTTAGATGAACAGGTTGAAACACTAATGACAGATGATGAAGTAAAGAAATATTACGACGAAACTTGGGACAAGCATATAAAAGGAACTCAAGAGATTTCAGGAACTCTTATAACTGTTAGTTCGAAATCTCAAGCCGATCGACTTGTTAAAGAAGTAAAAAACGAAGAACAATTGAAAAAAATTGTTGATGAGTATAAATCAGGCGGTAAGGAAGCAATAGCAACTATGCCATTAGTTGATTATCCAGAAGGCGGTTTCCCAGCCGACATTGTAAAACAAATCAAAGCTAAAGGAGTGAATTCAATCATTGGTCCGTTTAATATTCAAGGTATATCAACTTTATTTTTCGTTAAATCAATTAATCCAGCTGTAAAAAAGACATTTTCAGATGAGATAAAAAATCAGTACAAACAGATTGGTAAACGGGAATTTGCGACTAGATATATAAACAAGTTACTAACTGAAAAAAAGGTAGTTGTTTATGACTTGAATGGAAAAGTTGTCGATATAAATAATACTAAAGGGGACAATGCCAGTAAAGATAAAAAGGATGACAAACCTATAGATTTGTCCAAAATAAAAGATGACTTTGTCATAGCTAAAATTGGTGATAAACAAACACTCAAGATTTCTGATTTATATCAAATGTATAACATTAAAACTCTTGAAAATGAACTATTCTATTCAATGTCAATACAATTAAAAGTAAGTATGGAGGAAGTAATACTAAGTGCGATAAAACTTTGCGTCCAGGATTGGTTAATAAACGCGGAAATGGAACAATCGAGTTTTATGAAAAGGAAAGATATTGAAGACAAAATTGGTGCCTTGAAACGGCAACAGTTGCGTCGAGCTTATTTTAATAAAACCGTAAAAATTACAGAAAATGACGCTCGCAAAGAATACAACAAGTACATGCAAATGATGAAAGATTCAATTAAAGACGATCAAGAAATTTCTGTAAAAATGATGTTTTTCAAAACGCGTTCCGAAGCTGATAAGAAGCTTGCATCTTATAAAACGAATACAAAAAAATTCAATGAAGATTATGAAAATTCAATAAAAAATTCAAAACCTGCAATCGATTTAGGATATATTAGAAAAAATAATCCAGAGCCGACAATTGGAACTATTTGGGAAGCTGTTAAAAAATCAGGAGGATCTACGTGTTGCGATAAAGTAATTTCAATAAAAGGAGAGAAATTCGGCTTTAATGGATTTGATTTCGCTATTGCACGAGTTGGAGATCGCCGTCCAATTCAATTACCTAAGTTTGAAGACACTTCACAGTTTTTCAGAAAAGTTGCTGAAAAAATACAGGCAGTTGCCATTGTTGACAAATTAATGGAACAACAAGTCAAGACAATTGGAGATATTCCTTTTGAACAAATAAAAGCGGAGGATAGAAATAAAATTTTAGTGTCAATAATTACTGAAGATACCGAGAGATCGGAATGGTAAATAATACCCCCCGAAAAATAACAGGGGGTATCTTTAACCTATTGTCAAAATTCGTTACAATTTTTCTTTTTATAAAAGAACAGATAATCACCAGTGTGATATTATACAATCGAAAACGATTAATAATTGACTGATGTGTCTTTGTATATTGTAAAGTTTGGCGGTTCTTCTGTTGCAGGAATCGAACGAATGAAACATGTAGCAAAAATAATTTCAGGTTTTATTAAACAGGGTCACAAAGTTGTTGTAGTCACTTCTGCTATGCATGGCGAAACAGATAAACTTGTTTCCCTTGCTAGAATTGTATCTGTTGACATAGATCGAGAATATGATGCTATCATTAGTTGCGGGGAGCAGATAGCCGCAGGAATGCTTGCGCGTATCCTCCAAACGACTGGTATCCCGGCTCGGTCTCTCTCCGCTTCTCAGGTTCCCATATATGCGAACGGGTCTTTTGGTAATGCATCTATTACATCTGTAGGCGTCAAGCGGGTTTTCGATCTTTTGGATGCCGGCATTGTTTCCGTTATCACTGGATTTCAAGGAATTGATGGTAATGGAGATATTATTACTTTGGGGCGAGGAGGGTCTGATGCTACAGCGTGCGCTTTAAGTTATTATCTTAATGCAGATGAGTGTTATATATACACGGATGTTGATGGTGTGCATACCGGAGATCCCCGGATTGCTGTTAATACGAGATTAATTCCTGAAATGTCATATGACGAGATGCTTGAGCTTTCTTTCTGGGGGGCTAAAGTTCTTCAGCATCGGTCTGTCGAAATTGCTAAAAGATACAATGTAGAAATTCGTATATTATCGAGCTTTACTGAAGGTAATGGCACGCTTATTTCCGGAAGTATTAATAGTCCTCATGCGATAACGGGTGTCGCACATAGTGTTGACTTTAATTTACTAAAAACATCAGAGCAATATGATAACTCCATTAAAGTTGATAACAATTTATATTTAATTCCGAAAAATACAAACTTTAGTGAAAACGTGGATGTAAATGTTGGAACAATTACTGTTGTTGGGGGAGAAACAAATAAAATGGTTACAAATTTTTTAAATTCACTAAAATCAATTGATATTACCCCAAAGTTTGTCGTGCAACGACGATTGTCTACAACGTTTATTGTGCCTCGTTCGCAAATTGAACAAGGTGTAAATGTTATTTTAGATTTGATTGCTTAATCTGATATTTATAGTTTGTTTGTTATAATTCAATCAAATTATGAGCAAATTAACAAAAATGTTTATGAGGCGTATTTCGTGCGTTATGTTATTTTTAATGTCCTTTTCAGCCGGTAACGTGTATGCAAAAAGTAGCACAGCTGAAGAGGTAATTGATATTGATGATGTCGGAGATGAAGATATAGAAGATGATGAAATATCAAATGATGAGGAAATTTTATGTAATGATCCATACGAGCAATTTAATAAAACGATGTTTGTTTTTAACAAAAACATAGAAAAAGCTTTTAGTAAATTGTTTAAATCCAAAACAAAGCTAGGAATAATTAAACAAGGGTTGAGTAATTTCGCCCAAAATTTTTTTGAAGTTCCACGTTTTATAAATTACACATTGCAAGGAAATGGAGATGATGCAATTAAAACTATGGGACGATATGTAATAAATGCTTGTTTGGGCTTTTTTGGTTTAATTGATGTCGCTGAAAAAATAGGTTTTAAAAAGAGACGTACAACATTTAACGACACATTGAAAAAATGGAAAGTATCTTCTGGCCCTTTTGTTGTTTTACCGTTTCTTGGTCCCACAAGTATGAGGGGGGCAGTAAGCCAGGCGGTTCATTTGTCTCTTGACACAACTGCGTTAATGCCAATTAATGTTATGAATACTATAGCTAAGGAGAGTATATACTGGACAGCGTGGTTGTTCGATGCATTAAATACCAGATCTGCTTATGCAGATTTTCTGGGCAATATTACTGCAATGTCAAAAGATGAGTATAAAACTGTTCGTAATCTAGTAATGGCTATTGAAAAACAATAATATCGTATCGATCTTTTTTCTATCCTCGTCAAGACGTATGTTGTGCCGTCTTGTATTCAAATGTTACAATATAAGTTGACTTGGTAATGTTTGAAATTTAAAGGATGCCAACAATAAATCAATTGACACGTCATCCCAGGAAAAAGGTTATATACCGTAGTAAAACTCCTGATATGGAACATTGCCCTCAAAAAAGAGGAGTATGTTCACGTGTCTATACAACAACACCTAAAAAACCAAACTCGGCTTTACGTAAGGTAGCTCGTGTTAGGTTGACTAACGGTAACGAAGTCACATCTTATATTCCAGGTATAGGACACAATTTACAGGAACACTCGGTAGTGTTAATCCGCGGAGGTCGTGTCAAAGACTTGCCTGGTGTCCGTTACCATATAATCCGAGGAACACTTGATACTCAAGGTGTTAAGGACAGGAAACAAGCCCGTTCTCGTTACGGTGCTAAGAAACCCAAATAATTGGAGGTAATATGTCAAGACGCAGAGCAGCAGAAAAAAGAAAAATAGATGCCGATCCAAAATTTGGCGATCTTACTGTAGCAAAGTTTATGAACTGTCTTATGTACGACGGTAAAAAAGCCGTTGCAGAGAAGATAGTTTACTCAGCATTTGAAAAAATAGATGGTAAGGACGGTAAAACATGCGTTGAGTTGTTTAATACAGCTCTTGAAAACGTTCGTCCAGTTCTCGAAGTTCGTTCACGTCGTGTAGGTGGCGCAACCTATCAAGTACCCACAGCAGTAGCCCCAGACAGAGCCCAGGCTTTGGCTATGAGGTGGATTATAAATTCGGCACGTAGCAGAAATGAAAAAAGTATGGAAGCAAAACTTGCCGGAGAATTACTTGATGCAATAGCTAACAAAGGCGGAGCTATTAAGAAAAAAGAAGATACTCACAAAATGGCTGAGGCAAATAAGGCTTTTGCCCATTATAGTTGGTGAGGTCTTTTATGTCTGAAAATAACGAAAATATCCCAGTAAACCGGTATCGCAATATCGGTATAATGGCACACATTGATGCCGGAAAAACAACTACAACTGAACGTATTCTTTTCTATACAGGAAAATCTTACAAAATAGGCGAAGTCCATGAAGGTGCTGCCACGATGGACTGGATGGAACAAGAGCAAGAACGCGGTATAACTATTACTTCAGCTGCAACAACATGTTTCTGGAAAAATCACAGAATTAATATTATCGACACTCCAGGACACGTTGATTTCACAGTTGAAGTTGAGCGTTGTTTGAGAGTTTTAGACGGTGCTGTTACAGTGTTTGATGGAGTAGCAGGTGTCGAACCTCAATCTGAAACTGTATGGAGGCAAGCGGATAAGTATAATGTTCCTCGTATTTGTTTTGTTAATAAAATGGATAGAATGGGGGCTAATTTCTTCCGTTGTGTTGATATGATAATTGACCGCTTAGGTGCAACTCCGGCAGTAATTGAATTGCCTATAGGTTCCGAAGCAGAGTTCAAAGGTGTTATTGATCTTGTCGAAATGAAAGCCTACATATGGCACACGGAAGATATGGGAGCTCACTACGATACAGTTGATATTCCTGACGAATTAAAATCTCAAGCTGATGAATATCACAAAAAACTAGTTGAAACAGTTGTCGAAGCTGACGACGAAGCAATGGAAACGTATTTAGAGGGTAAAGAAATTTCTGTAGAGCTTATAAGGAAATGCTTACGTAAGGGAACTATTTCATCGAAATTTGTTCCTGTGCTGTGCGGTACCGCTTTTAAAAACAAAGGCGTTCAGCCACTGCTGGATGCTGTTGTCTCATATTTGCCGTCGCCTGAAGATCTAGGTCAAATTGAATGCACGACTCTTGATGGTGAACCTGCTGTTAGAAAACTGGTAGCCGAAGAACCTCTTTCGGGTCTCGCGTTTAAAATAATGACAGACCCTTTTGTAGGGAGCTTAACTTTTTATAGGGTGTACTCGGGCACAATAGAATCAGGTTCAACTGTATTTAACTCAATTAAGGATAAGTCTGAACGTATAGGGCGTATGCTCCTTATGCATGCAAATAAGCGTGAAGAAATAAAAATTGCTCATGCTGGTGACATTGTAGCTTTAGTTGGTTTGAAAAATACGACTACAGGGGATACCCTTTGCGACCCTAACAAGCCGGTAATCCTTGAAAAAATGGATTTTCCTGAGCCTGTTATAGAAATAGCTATAGAACCTAATACTAAGGCAGATCAAGAAAAAATGGGGTTAGCTTTAGCTCGTTTGGCGACCGAAGATCCTTCTTTCAAAGTCTCATCTGACGTTGAAAGCGGTCAAACTATTATGAAAGGTATGGGCGAACTCCATCTTGAGATTATGGTTGATCGACTAAAACGGGAATATAAGGTTGATGCAAAAATTGGAGCTCCTCAAGTCGCATATCGTGAGACAATAACAAAACAAAATGAAATCGACTATACCCACAAAAAGCAAACAGGTGGGGCTGGTCAATTTGCACGAGTAAAAATAATATTCGAACCGTTACAACCGGGAGAAGGTTTTGTTTTTGATAACAAAATTGTCGGCGGTGCAATTCCAAAAGAATACATTCCTGGCGTTTTAAAGGGTTTGCAGTCAGCTAAAGAAACTGGCGTTGTTGCAGGTTTTCCGATGATCGACTTTAAAGCAACATTAATTGATGGAGCATTCCATCCAGTTGATTCAAGCGTTTTGGCTTTCGAAATAGCTGCACGGGCTGCTTTCCGCGAAGGAATAGTAAAATGTGCCCCAAAACTTCTTGAACCCATTATGAAAGTTGACGTCGTAACACCGGAGGATTACATGGGTGATATTATCGGCGATTTAAATAGTCGGAGAGGACAGGTTTCTGAGATGAATCAACTTGGAAATGCGAAACAGATTTCGGCGATGGTTCCGCTATCAAGTATGTTCGGGTATGTAAATACGCTACGCTCGATGAGCCAAGGACGCGCTCAATTTAGCATGTTATTCGATCATTACGACCAGGTCCCGCAGAATGTTGCTGATGAAATAAAAAAGAAAATATCGTAAAATGATTGAAGGTTGTTGTAAAATTTAGTTTTTCGGAGAAAGAAAAATGGCAGAAAAAGAAAAGTTCGTTCGCAATAAGCCGCATTGCAACATCGGAACTATAGGTCACGTCGACCACGGAAAGACGACGTTGACCGCGGCTATTACTACCACGTTAGCGAAGACCGGTCAGGCTCAAGCTAAGTCTTATGATCAAATTGACGCAGCTCCAGAGGAGAAGGCACGTGGTATAACTATTAATACTGCTCACGTTGAGTACGAAACAGCAAAGCGTCACTATGCACACGTTGATTGTCCTGGACATGCTGACTATGTAAAAAACATGATAACCGGGGCGGCTCAAATGGATGGAGCTATTTTGGTTGTCGCAGCGACCGATGGTCCTATGCCTCAGACTCGTGAACATATATTGTTAGCTCGTCAAGTTGGGGTTCCAAAAATTGTTGTATTTTTAAACAAATGTGATATAGTAGACGATCCAGAACTTGTAGATCTCGTTGAGGAAGAAGTACGTGACCTTTTGACGAGTTATGATTTTGATGGGAAGAATACTCCAGTTATTCGTGGTTCAGCCTTAAAAGCCCTTGAGGGAGACGAAGGTGAACTTGGATCTCAAGCTATTTTGAAGTTAATGGATGCTGTTGACGAGTACATTCCGGATCCTGTTCGCGAGATTGATAAACCGTTTGCGCTGGCGATTGAAGACGTATTCACAATTACTGGGCGGGGAACTGTTGTAACAGGTCGTATTGAACGCGGTGTTGTTAACTTAAACGACGAAGTTGAAATTGTTGGTTTAAGAGAAACAAAAAAGACAACTGTTACAGGAATCGAAATGTTCCGGAAATTATTAGATCGTGGAGAAGCTGGCGATAACGTTGGAGTTCTTTTGAGAGGGATCGACAGGACAGAAGTTGAAAGAGGGCAAGTTTTGGCGAAACCAGGAAGTGTGACGCCTCATACTGAGTTCGAAGCTCAAGTTTATGTCCTAACAAAAGAAGAAGGCGGACGTCATACTACCTTCGGAGCAAACTATCGCCCTCAATTTTATTTCAGAACAACAGATGTTACAGGTTCTATAACGTTGCCTGATGGTGTTGAAATGATAATGCCCGGGGATAACGTTGATGGTTTAAAGATTTCGTTGATAAGCTCTGTTGCAATGGAAGAAGGTCTTAAGTTTGCTATCCGTGAAGGTGGTAGAACAATTGGTGCCGGTGTTGTTACAAAAATATTAAAGTAATAACGGTTAGGGATGGGGAACTTATGAACTCTTCAAAAATTCGCATTAAATTAAAGGCATTTGATCGTAAGTTGTTGGATCAGTCTGCTAGAGAAATAGTGAAAACTGCTCAACGTAGCGGGGCTGCCGTAAGCGGTCCTGTTCCTCTTCCGACTAGGATAAAGCGGTTCACTGTCAACAGATCTCCTCACGTTGACAAGAAATCTCGCGAACAATTCGAAATGAGAACACATGCGAGATTGGTCGATATAAAGGAATGTTCTCCTCAGACTATTGATAACCTTATGAAGCTAGATTTGGCTTCAGGAGTCGATGTCGAAATAAAAGTATAAGGGATAGGTATATGAGAGTAGGGTTAATTGCCGAGAAGATCGGTATGACTCAGTTTTTCGACGACAATGGCGTACTTGTGCCGGTTACTGTTTTGAAGACAGAACCTTGTACGGTTGTTGCTCTGAAAACCAAGGATGTAAATGGATACAATGCTGTACAACTTGGTTCTAAAAAAGAAGAAAAGGGCAAGCATATAAATAAGCCTCAACTTGAAGCTTTTAAAAAACTGGGATTAGATAATTTCCGGGTTTTGAAAGAATTCCGAGTTGAAGAGGTTAGTAAATACAACGTCGGTGATGTCATTACCGTGGATCATTACATGAAAGATGATACTGTCGATGTTACAGGTATTACTAAAGGTAAAGGATTTGCCGGAGCTATGAAACGTCACGGGTTTGGCGGATTGAGAGCAACACATGGTGTATCTCTGACCCATAGATCCTTGGGATCTACAGGAAACAGAACATTACCCGGTCGAGTTTTTAAAGGTAAAAGAATGGCTGGGCATATGGGAAATACTCGTGTAACGATTCTTAACCTCACTGTTTACGGGACGGATCCTGATAAAGGATTATTGTATATACGAGGAGCGGTTCCAGGTTGTAAAAATGGAACTGTTTTTGTCCGTGACGCAATAAAAAAGCCCGCAATCGTTAGATAATATCGGAGACGTATTATGAAATTTCAGGTATTTGATTTTAACAACAATGTAACTGGTGAGTTAGATTGTTCAGACGATGTCTTTAATGTCGAAAGCCGTCCTGATGTCGTCGCGCGTGTCGTAAATTGGCAACTTGCCAAAAGGCGCAGTGGATCCCATAACGTAAAAAGTAAATCGGATGTTCACGGTACTACAAAAAAGTTTGTCCGTCAAAAAGGTTCTGGTGGAGCGCGTCATGGATCTAAGAAGGCGGCTCAATTTCGAGGTGGTGGGATTATTTTTGGTCCAGTTATTAGAGATCATGGATATTCGTTGCCAAAGAAAATAAGAAAACTCGGAATGAAAATTATTTTGTCAAATAAGGCTCAAACAGGGAATTTAATAGTTTTAGATAGTTTTAATTCAGAATTGAATAAAACCAAAGATTTCTTGAACTGTTTTGGTCGGTTGAAGTCTGCTTTGTTTGTAGATGTTGACAAAAACGATCAGTTTTTTCGGGTACTACGAAACGTGGATGGGTTTGATTTCATTCCACAAATTGGTGCAAACGTATACGACATAATAAGAAAAGAAAAGTTAGTCCTTTCAAGTGGAGCTATTAAGGCTTTGGAAGGCAGGTTGTTATGAGTGTTACAAAAAAAACAATTGGAAAACAATTTGATATAATTCGGCATCCTGTTAACACGGAGGAAAGTAATAGAGTGTTGTCGATTAATAATGCTTATACGTTTATTGTCGACATTAAAGCTGATAAACCAATGATAAAAAGAGCTATTGAAAGCATTTTTGACGTCAAGGTTGTTTCCGTTAATACGTTAATTAGAAAAGGTAAAAGGAAGGTATTCAAGGGTCGAATAGGTAAACGTTCAAATACTAAACGTGCTATTGTCCGGCTAGAGCCTGGAAACAAAATTGAATTAGGTATGGGAGTATAAGATGGCATTAAAAAGATATAAACCAGTCACGTCATCTCAAAGGGGCTTGGTTAATATAGACCGGTCTCAGCTGTGGAAAGGTCGCCCTGTCCGAGCTCTTACCGTTGCGAAAGTAAATAGAGCTGGGCGAAATGCTCACGGTCATATTACTGTTTGGAACAGGGGCGGAGGACATAAACAACGTTACAGAATAGTAGATTTTAAACGTAATAAACGTGATATAGAAGCAACTGTTGAAAGAATTGAGTACGATCCAAACAGGAGCGCTTTTATAGCGTTATTAAAGTATTCCGACGGAGAAGAGCGGTACATAATAGCCCCAGAGGGTCTGCGAACTGGGGATAAGGTTATCTCAGGCGAAAAAGTTGATGCCCGTCCTGGTAACGCAATGCAGTTACGGAATATTCCGGTTGGTTCGTTTATTCACAACATCGAACTCAAATTGGGTAAAGGTGCACAGTTAAGCCGTTCTGCTGGCGCTTCTGTCCAGTTAGTAGGTAGAGATGGTGAAAACGTTATTTTGAGATTGCCATCTGGAGAACAACGAATTGTTAATGGTCTTTGCTTTGCAACTGTGGGGGTTGTTTCAAATTCCGAACACCAGAAACGCAAGTACGGAAAAGCCGGACGAAGCCGTTGGTTAGGAAAACGTCCTCACGTTAGAGGTGTTGCAATGAACCCGGTCGACCATCCACATGGCGGAGGTGAAGGTAAAACAGCCGGAGGTCGTAACCCTGTTACACCTTGGGGTAAGTCTACCAAGGGTAAGAAAACCCGTAATAATAAACGTACCGATAGGTACATAATCTCCAGACGTAAGAAGTAGGAGGAATAATGCCAAGATCTGTTTGGAAAGGTCCTTTTTTCGACCGTTATTTGTTAAAAAAAGCCGAGAAAGTTCGGGCATCGGGTCGTAACGATGTTATTAAAACGTGGTCTCGTCGTTCTATGATAATTCCTGAATTTGTCGGTTTAACATTTGGCGTGCATAACGGTAAAAAATTTATACCTGTGTCGGTGTCCGAAAACATGGTTGGACACAAATTAGGAGAATTTTCTCCAACTCGTACATTCTATGGGCACGGTGGAGATAAGAAAGCGAAGAAGTAATATGAAATTGATTAGTAATGAAACAAAGGCTGTATTACGTCAAGTTCGTACAAGTCCGCAGAAGCTTAATCTCGTAGCTCAAATGATACGAGGGATGAGCGCGATCCCTGCTATGGGTAAATTGCTGTATTGCAAAAAAAGGATAGCTGTGGATGTCAGAAAAACGTTACAGTCGGCCATAGCTAATGCTCAGAATAATCAGGGATTAAACCCTAGTAGTCTAGTGGTCAAGGAGGCTTTTGTTGGACACAGCATTCGACTAAAAAGGTTTATGCCACGGGGTCGCGGGCGTAGTAATGTTATAAAAAAGCCATTTAGTCATTTGACAATAGTATTAAGAGCAGAGGCGTAATATGGGACAGAAAGTTAACCCAATCGGGTTGCGGTTGGGAGTAATAGGAAGTTGGAACTCTTGCTGGTATTCAGATGGAAAAAATTATGCAAAACGTCTTAATGAAGATCTAATTGTTAGGAAGTTTATTGAGAAAGAGTGTTTTTCATCGGGAATATCAAAAGTTGTAATAAACAGAACAGCGAACAAGGTCCATATAGATATACACGCTGGTAAGCCAGGTGTCCTTATAGGAAAAGGCGGTTCTGAATTAGAAAAATTAAAAGCAAACATTTTAAAAATGATTGCACCGGGCAGTGAATTAACTATAAATATAGTTAGTGTTAACAAACCAGAGCTCGATGCCAAAATAGTTGCGGATACTATAGCAACTCAAATAGAAAAAAGGGTGTCTTATAGACGCGCTATGAAAAGAGCAATGCAATCAGCATTAAAAATGGGAGCTAAAGGTATTCGTATAAACATATCTGGAAGAATAGGTGGTGCTGAAATAGCCAGAATGGAATGGTATAGAGAAGGTCGTGTTCCTTTGCATACACTGAGATCTGATGTTGATTATGCATTAGGTGAAGCAAAAACGACATATGGTGTTTGCGGTATTAAAGTTTGGATATATAGAGGCGAGCCTGATTCTAAAAATGTAAATTCATCTAATAGAAACAGTGGAGGGCGATAATAATGTTGTTCCCTAAAAAAACTAAATTCAGAAAGGCGTTCAAAGGTCGTATAAAAGGTGTAGCGACTGTCGGTACCGATATAAGTTTCGGTAGCTTCGGGTTAAAAGCCCTCGAACCAGCCCGTATTACAGAGCGCCAAATTGAAGCTGCTCGTAAAACTATTTCCCGGTGCATGAAGCGTGCTGGACGTATTTGGATAAGAATATTTCCGGATGTTCCAGTTTCTAAAAAACCTGCTGAAGTCCGTATGGGTAGCGGGAAAGGTTCTCCGGAATATTGGATTTGCAGGGTAAAGCCTGGTCGAATTCTTTTTGAATTAGATGGTATTCCAGAGGATGTAGCCAATATGGCATTTGAGTATGCGATGGCAAAACTCCCTATTAAAACGAAGATTGTTAAGAGGGTTGCGTGATTATGAATAATAAATTTAAAAAACTGGTTGACGGACTTGATAGACCGGCGTTGGTTGAATCTTATTTGAATATGAAACGCGAATACATGAATTTGCGAATAAAGAAAGCTTCGCCAATGGAAGGTTTTAATCCTTCAGTTATTCGGGAATGCCGTAAGAACATAGCGAGATTAAAAACTCGTTTAAGGCAATTGGCTTTTAAGAAAGAAGGTAAATAATGGCACGCAGAGTATTGAAAGGGACTGTTGTTAGTGATAAGTGCGACAAAACTGTAACAGTTCAGGTCGTAAATCGCGTAATACACCCGTTATATAAAAAATACATAAAGAAACGGAAGAAGTACGCAGCACATGATGAAAAGAATGCGTGCCATATCGGGGATGAGGTAAGAATAGTCGAACATAGACCTATTTCTAAAACGAAAAGGTGGGTTGTTCTGTCCAGAAATGGAGAGGCGTTATGATTCAAACTGAAAGCCGGATGGTCGTAGCAGACAATTCTGGAGCCAGGGAAGTTTTATGTATAAAGGTTTTAGGCGGTTCTAAACGTCGCTATGCAGGAGTTGGTGATGTTATTAAGGCATCTGTTAAGGAAGCAATTCCAAATGGAAAGATAAAAAAAGGATCTGTAGTTCGGGCTGTCATTATCAGGACAAAGGCTCCAGTTCGTCGGAATGATGGGATGCAAATATCTTTCGACACGAACGCTGTTGTTCTTATCGACAACCAAGGTGAACCCGTGGGGACTCGTGTTTTTGGGCCTGTCCCAAGAGAACTAAAGTCAGCTGGATATATGAAAATAATTTCGTTAGCACCGGAGGTGTTATGAGAATACATTTTAAAGTTAGACGAGGAGACCTTGTTGAAGTAACCGTTGGCGGTAGTTCAAAAAAAGGGCAACGAGGTGTTGTTAAAAAAGTGTTTCCAAAGGAGCGCAAGGTTATAGTTGATGGTGTTAATAAAGTAACTCGTCACATAAAACCAGACTATCGTTATCCTCAAGGGGTTCTTACAAAGGAAATGCCTATTGATTTATCGAATGTGGCCGTTGTTGATCCTTCAACGGATAAACCTGGTCGTGTTGGATTTAAATTTGATGAAAATGGGAATAAAGTCCGTTATTTCAAAAAGAGTGGTAATTTGGTTCCGAAGGTAGAAAAGCTATGAGTTACACAAAAGACAAGTATTTTTCTGAAATAAGACCTGCTCTAAAAAAGGAGTTGGGGATTTCAAGCGAGTATATGATACCCAGACTTGAGAAAGTTGTTTTAAATTGTACATCGAAGGATGCCGGTCACGATAAAAAGGTAATGCAGGCTATAGTCGATGACTTAACAACTATTGCTGGACAAAAAGCTGTTATGACAATGGCTAAGAAGTCAATTGCAAACTTCAAACTTCGGGAAGGGGCAGAGATAGGAGCTAAAGTTTCTTTACGTCGAGATAAGATGTACGAATTCTTAGATAGGCTTATATATATGGCTTTACCTAGGGTACGTGACTTTGGTGGTCTTTCGAAAAAAGGGTTTGATGGTAGAGGTAACTACTCAATGGGTGTTAAGGAGCAGATAATATTCTTCGAAATAAATTACGACAAAATCGATAAGATTCGAGGGTTCGATATTAATATCTGTACCTCTGCAAAAGATGATAAGTCGGCGGTGGCTTTGCTGAAGGCATTAAACTTTCCGTTTCGCGATTGAGGGTGTATGGCAAAAAAGAGTTCAATTCAAAAAGATTTAAATCGCAGAGATCTTGTTGCCCGAAAAAAGGCAACAAGAGACGCTTTGCGTAAAAAGTTCAGAGACAGATCTTTATCTGCAGAAGAACGTACTAAAATAATGTTTAAGCTATCCGAGATGCCTCGGAATTCATCTGAAGTACGACTTCGTAATAGGTGTGCTATTACCGGGCGTGCTAGAGGATATTACAGGCTGTTTGGACTGTCCAGGATTTCTTTAAGGAAATTCGCATCCGAAGGCATGTTGCCGGGTGTTACAAAAGCAAGTTGGTGAGAGGACTATGATTACTGATACTATAGGTGATTTGATAACACGGATTCGGAATACTCAAATGGCAAAGTTGAAAACGACAAGTTCGCCTTTTTCAAAGTTCCGTGAAAATGTTTTAAAGGTGTTGAGTATCGAGGGGTATATCGGCGGGTATTTCGTGTTTAATGATGAGAATGGTCACAAGATGCTTAAGATTGATCTTAAGTATTACAATGGCAAACCTGTTATAGCTGAAATAAAGAGGATTTCAAAACCTGGACGTCGCGTTTATTCTGCTATAAAAAAGCTCCCATATGTGAGAAATGGTTTAGGTATTTACATATTATCCACGAATTGTGGTGTTATGTCAGACGTTGATGCAAGGAAAAAGTCACTTGGTGGCGAAGTCCTTTGTTCGGTTTTCTAAGGAGGGAATTATGTCCAGAGTTGGAAAACATGTAATCCCTGTTCCGAATGGAGTTGTCGTTAGTTTCAAGAATGGTGTTCTAGATATATCGAAAGGGAATGTTAAAGATCAGTACAATGTTCCGCCTTGCCTTAATACAGAAGTTTCCGATGGAGGTATTAAATTCACTCCAGCGAATAATGACCGTCACACGGCGTCAATGTGGGGGACCACCCAGCGTAATGTGTCAAACATTATAGCCGGATTTGGTAAAGATTTTACTGTCACACTCAAACTTTCAGGGGTTGGATACAAGGCTTCTGTGAGAGGAAAACAAGTTGTAATGCAACTAGGTTTCAGTCATGATATCAACTATGACATTCCCGAAGGAATTACTGTTACGTGTACGGACCCGACGACTATTGTCGTAAGTGGAAAACTAAAAAACGCTGTTGGCGACGTCGCAGCAGATTTGCGTAGGTATAGAAAGCCAGAACCTTATAAAGGGAAAGGAGTAATCCGTCAAGGAGAATTTGTATATCGAAAAGAAGGGAAGAAGAAATAATGATTAAGTATAGGACACTACGAGAACGCCGTAAATTGCGTCAGCGTTTCAAAATTTCTCGTGTTTCAAAGGGTAAATACAGGTTATTGGTTCATAAGACCAATAACCATATGTATGCCCAGATATTGGATAAAGATACAAAAAACACTATTGTTTCCGCATCTACATTATCTAAAGATATTAGAGACAAATTAAAATACGGCGGAAATGTTGCGGCAGCTAGCCTTGTTGGTCAACTTGTAGCTCAAAAAGCTAAGGATAAAAATATTTCCGAAGTTGTGTTCGACAGATCTGGTTTTTTGTATCACGGAAGAGTTAAAGCTTTGGCAGAAAGTGCCAGAGAAAATGGACTTAAATTTTAAGGTAGCAACATGGCAAAAGAGTTTAACGAAAATAATAAGCAACCGGAACAACTTATAGAAAAACTGATAAGTGTCCGTCGTGTTTCAAAAGTTGTCAAAGGTGGAAAGAATATGAGGTTTTCCGCATTAGTTGTTGTTGGAGATGGTAGGGGGCGAGTTGGTTATGCGACAGCTAAGTCTCGTGAAGTACCTGATGCTATAAAAAAAGCAGGGGACAAAGCTAAGAGATCTATGATTAAAGTATCCTTACTTGAAGGTCGTACTATCCGTTGTGACGTCTCCTCAAAAACAGGAGCAGGGCATGTTTTTTTAAAAACAGCAGGTTCTGGAACTGGAGTAATAGCTGGGGGTGCAATGAGATCTATATTTGATGCATTGGGTGTTAAGGATATAGTTAGCAAATCTGTAGGTTCTCGGAACTATCACAACGTTGTCAGGGCAACGTTTGACGCTTTGCAAAAAACAGTGTCACCTAAGTATGTTGCTTCAAAATTAGGTCGTAGCTTTTCAGATATAATGGCTCGTCGCATGGATGTTTCTAATAAGCCGGCTAATGGCAAAATAGCAGAAACGGAGAACGTTAATGAGTGATAAAAAAAGAATGATAAAGGTTCGGCAAATTGGTAGTCCTATTCGTAGAAGCAAAAAACAGGGATTGTATTTAAAATCTCTGGGGCTTCGTCATATAGGATCGGAACGTGAGTTGGAATCTAACAGATCTGTATTGGCTTTAATAAAAAAAGTCGGGCACTTAGTGAAAGTTGTGTCCGAAGGAGAATCGGTATGAGCGTTGAATTATTGACATTAGGAAATGTTCGCGAAAAAACTGGAGCAAGGCACCATCGTAAAACTGTTGGTCGTGGAATAGGTTCCGGCAAAGGGAAAACATCGGGGCGTGGTGGTAAAGGACAGACTGCTCGTTCAGGTGTTCGCTTAAATGGTTTCGAAGGAGGACAAACTCCTATTTATAGAAGGATGCCAAAACGCGGATTTAACAATCCGTTTCGTAAAGAATTCTATGAAATAGATTTTAATCAAATTTCAAGAATTATAAAAAACGGATTATTAAAAGATGGGGAAACTATAAACAGAAAACTTTTAATAAAAATTGGTTACATGCCAAAATATATTAAAAATATAGTACTCCTTGCTAATGGCAAGTTGGAAAAACCGGTAAAAATACACGTGACGAAGGCAACAGCTGGGGCTAAGGAAGCATTAAAGGTCTCTGGTAGCACCCTTATTGAGACGTGGCATTGTAAAGAAGTCAATTGTCAGAATTAAGGAGGGCTAATGGCTTCTGCGGTTGAATACTTAGCTAAAAATTTTAGTTTTGAGACTTTTAGGAAGTCTAAAGACCTTAAAAAGCGTATTTGGTTTACATTAGTCATTCTTATAATCTACAGGTTGGGTACGTTTATTCCGTTACCCAACATTAACCCCGCCGTAATTTCTGAGTTTACTCGAAACCATGCCAGTGGCTTATTTGGAATCCTTGATATGTTTTCGGGTGGTGCAATGGGACGTATGACTGTATTTTCCCTGAATATTATGCCGTATATATCCGCTAGTATTATTGTTCAATTGTTAACGACAATGTCCCCACAACTTGAGGCGCTCAAGAAAGAAGGACATGCCGGACAACAGAAGATAAACCAATATACGCGGTATGGAGCAGTCGCGTTGGCTTTAGCTCAAGGATATGGGATTGCGATCGGGCTTGAGAGAATGATGGGGCAGTCTGGTAGTGCTGTTCTAGATCCGGGATTGTCGTTTAGATTTACAACAATGACATCTCTAACTGGAGGAACCCTTTTCATAATGTGGCTGGGTGAGCAAATAACAAAACGTGGATTGGGTAACGGTTCGTCAATGATTATATATGCAGGTATAGTGGCAAACTTACCAGCAGCTTTATTTAATACTTTTGCAATGGGAAAACAAGGAGCTCTATCAATGATGGCTCTATTTTTTCTATTGATAATGGTTCTTGGCGTAATTCTTTTTATTGTATACATGGAAAAGGCAATCAGAAAAGTTCCGATTCTTTATCCTAAGCGTCAAGTAATGAGCGGAGGGACTCAGCAACAATCAACTCATTTACCATTGAAAATAAATAGCGCTAATGTTATACCGCCTATTTTTGCTTCGTCGATTTTGTTGTTACCAATGACAATAGCTGGTTTTGCTGATATTGACCCAACATCTTGGTTTGGAAAACTTTCAAGACTTATAAGCCATGGTCAGCCGTTATATATGGTGTTATTTTCAGCTGCTATAATATTCTTTGCATTCTTTTATACAGCAATAATGTTTAATCCCAAAGAAACTGCAGATAACCTGAAAAAATCAGGTAGCTTTATTCCAGGAATTAGACCAGGGGAAGCAACGGCTGAATACATAGAGACAGTCCTAGATAGACTAACCCTTGTTGGGGCTTTATATCTGTGTTGTATTTGTTTGCTACCAGAAATACTTCTGTCTCAGGTGTCTCTTCCATTTTATTTTGGCGGAACTAGTTTGTTGATCGTTGTTAATGTGTCAACGGATACAATAACTCAATTCCAATCTCACCTTATGGCTCAGGAATATGATAAATTGTTTAAGAAGAATCGTGTAAAAGGATTGTTTGGATGAATTCCGGAAAATGGATAGTTTTACTAGGAGCACCGGGGTGTGGCAAGGGTACGCAAAGTGAATTACTTGTCGCCTCCGATTTTTCTTTTAAAGTAATTTGTGTTGGGGATATATTAAGATCCAACCTTAAAACAGTTGTTCCGCAACTAGGCAAACCAGTTGGTGAAATAATAGGCGGAGGCACATTACTACCCGATGACGTTATTGTGTATTTCGTGAAAGACGCAATGTCAAAAATGGATGATGTTTTAAATACCAATCTTATTTTTGACGGATTTCCTAGAACAATAGGGCAGGGCGAGGCTTTAGTTAAGATGACAAAATCGTTAGGACACGAAATATCTCACGTTATTAACTTCGAAATAGATGATGCGATACTAACGAAAAGGGTTGTAGGTCGGTCGAAATGCAAGAGTTGTGACAAGATATATAACGATTATTTCAACAAGCCGAAAGTCTTAGGTGTTTGTGATATATGCGGTTGTAAAGAATTTGTCAGACGCAAGGACGATAATGAAGAGGTTTTAAAAAATCGTCTGTCTGAGTATTACTCCAAAACTAAACCTCTTATAGAGTTCTATAAAAATTTGGGATTGTTGTTCTCAGTAAATGCCGATGCTGAAACAGCAACTGTTTATAAAGATATAATTGAGATCCTCAGTAAATAAGGAGTTAAATGTTATTTCTGTATTGTGCCAAAGGAAGGGGAATGTGAAACAAAACGCTGGTTGATCCCTACGCAACACAGAAATAAATTTTTATGCAAAAAAATATTATATAAAAGAAATAATGAGGCATTAAAGACCTCTAGGAAAACCGGTAGATCAGACTACATGGGCGTCATTGCAAATTTGCTCCAGTAATAGAGGTAAAAGATTACGCCGTTAATGAATCTAAAACATGTTATATAAAAAAGTTATATAAAATGAAGATCAAACAAAAACTGATGGAAAAAATTTATAAAGCTATAGAAACAAAACTGAAATGTAGTAAGGTTAAACTAAAAACAAAACAGAACAAAGTTTCAAATCGGTTTAATATAAAGAAAACTGTTTTAAAGCCATGTTGTGGAACGACTAGTTTTTCATTTAAAGGACATACTTGTAAATTTATTAACTTTGAAACGATGGATTCAAAGTATTTCCACAAGGACTTATCAAGACAGAAAGAGCTAAAGATAAGAAAATCATTTACTTGATGTGTGGTTTGATAAAACGGAAACTGAAACAAAATTTCGTGTAAAACAACATTTGTGTAAAACGACAATTGAACCTGCAGATGAATAGTTACACAGTGTCTATTATTTTAATAATGAACTTCCAACAGAAGCTAATCTTGAAAAAAAATATTAGGCGATTATTTGCCTTTTGAATTTTCAATTATAATGCAGTGATGAAAATATTTATTTGATAATGATAATTGCTAAAGAATGTGATTAATACATTTGTTAAAATAATAGTGAAATGTGACAAGGTGAGTATATAAATGACGGTAGAGTTATTAGATTTAAAGAACGATTTTGTATTTAAGCAGGTGTTTGGGACAGAAGAAAATAAAGATGTATTAATATCATTTATTA
>CACZTP010000008.1 GCA_902784055.1 uncultured Pseudomonadota bacterium | reverse complement strand
AATATCGTTAATTACGCCGAATTGAGTTAAATAACAATCCCAATCATGTTTTAAAAACCCTGTTACAATATTTATGTTCTCATCTGCGAAGTAATTAACTTTTCTAAAGCTAATCTTTTCTGATTTATATTTGTTAACAATGAAATTTTTAAGGATTTTATAGGAATTAATTCCCATAAAAACTTCTTTTTCGAATGTTTGTATACACAATGAATATAATTTATCTTTATCTAAACTTCTAGTACCTTTGCCGTACTCATCTGAGTTATATATTGTATATAAAGAATTATAAATAGTTATTAGCTAAAACAAATAGTTTCTTTAAATTATAAATAGAAGAAGAATGTTTACTCTTATTTTCTATAGCTTGTTTAGCCCAATATTGACCATTACTGTTTAGTATTTTTTGTTCTTCTAGCAATTCGGCTTTAGCTTTAATATTATCATTTATAGTATCGCTTACTATTCTACCTATTCCGTTATTTAAACCAACATCTGTTTTTATACTTTTACTGTCTTCCATAGCAACAATATATGAATTGGAACCTAATTTAAACAACAAGGTAGTAACTATTAAAATGAAAAATGGGGAAGAATTTAAGTTAGATTTAGTTTATTCTCTTCAACAAAAATAGTATATAAAACATATGGAGTTGTGCAATCAAATTGCATAACTCACCTGACTACAATTTGAGGTGCGGTATCTAGCTACAAGATTTTATGAATTTAGTTTTTATGTGAGCAGAACATTAGCAAATAAAAACTTGTGAAATCCTATTGTAGATAAACAAGAATTATAGTACTTTAAGTATGGTTTTACTAAACTTAGAAAATTTTTATGAAACCCGAGTGGGGGAAAAAAGTAGTCTGTGCTGAATGTGGTAGTGTTTTTTACGACATGCATAAAAGCGATATTGTATGTGTAAAATGTGGTTTTAAGTTCAAATCTGTCACAGTAAAAAAGAGCGCTGAGGCAAAAAAGAAATCTAAAAAATCTGCATTTCCTGAAAATAAAGACTTTGATACAGTTGAATGTTACAATTCTGAGGATGATACTACTTCTGTAATGAATGGAAATTTTGTAATGGAAGACGACTAATGGATGTTAAAAATACGGGAATAAATAGCGTAACAAACGCTGATATAGTTTTAACAGGTGATAGACCTTCGGGATGTCTTCATTTAGGTCATTACGTTGGTTCTCTGCAAAACAGGGTTTTTTTGCAGGATAAGTGTAAATGCTTTCTACTAATAGCAGATGTTCAAGCTTTGTCCGCAAATTTTGATCATCCGGAACAGGTTAAACAAAACGTAGTAGAAGTCTGTAAAGATTATCTGTCTGTTGGTATAGACCCAAATAAGACAACTATATTTATTCAATCAATGATACCGGAATTAACAGAATTAACGGTATATGCAATGAATTTGATATCGGTTGCAAGACTTGAACGTAATCCTACTGTTAAAGTTGAACTTCAAACAAAAAGCTTTGCTGATAATATTACATCCGGATTTCTAAATCACCCTGTAAGTCAAATGGCGGACATAACCGCATTTAAGGCAACAGCAGTTCCTGTTGGAGAAGATCAACTTCCTCTATTGGAGGTTTCCAATGAAATAGTCCGTCGATTTAACAACATTTATAAAACCGATGTTCTTAAAGAGTGCAGAGGAATCCTAAGCAATGTAACGCGACTTGTAGGAATAGATGGAAAAGCTAAAGCTAGCAAATCTTTAGGTAATGCAATAATGTTATGCGAAGAACCAAGCTCTCTGAAGGAAAAAATCTTTAGCATGTATACCGATCCTAAACATATTAAAGTTTCGGATCCTGGATGCGTTAAAGGCAACGTTGTTTTTACATACCTTGATGCGTTTTGGAATGATGAAGAAGAAATAGAAGAGCTTAAGACTCAATATGAAAAAGGTGGGGTTGGCGATATAGCTCTTAAAAGCATGTTACATAAATGCTTATCCAATATATTGGAACCTATACGGGAAAAACGGTCTCGCATAAGTGAAAAATATGTATATGAAGTTTTACTTGATGGAACAGAAAGCGCGCGTAAAGTTGCATCAGAAACTCTTCGCCAAGTGAAGGATGCTCTCGGACTTACTTATCCATAATCAATTGGCGGTATGTTAAACTGCCGATATATGGAAAGTTAATGTGTTGTTATGATTAAATTTTTTGCTTTGTCAGCTTGTTTCTTTTCTATAGGATTTAGTTTTTATTTAGTTGCAGAAAATACTGTTAATGTAAAGGACATTGATAAAAACAAATCAGTCCTTGCTCGAAAAAGAAATTCGCTTAAGTCAATCGAAGAACTTCTCAGGGCGAACAATGATTGTAATAACTCCTATATAGACGATCTTATATTAAGAATTCAAACTACAAAAGAGGCTCTTGCCAATATAGTTTGTAATAAGAATATTAGTAAAAAAGGTTTAAAGAACAAGATTGATAAAATTAATAAAGACATGAAAGATATTGTTAATAAGTACAATTCACTTATTGATGATGACAGCACTTACAACAACGACATAATTGATAAAAACGTTTTACCAGTATCTTCCAAGACTACAAAAGGACACGCAATAGTATCTCTCGACTGGCGTAAAAAACTTAGATTTACAGAAAAACAGAATCCAATCCAAGAGCTTACATCACCCATTACCGAAGAGAATGTTTTAGAGTTTATTGATGAAAACAAAAATAACAGTGACGGCGTTTTAGAAGCAAAAAACATTCCCGATAGTGATATAGGATGTTCCAATGTTTCAACCGGTAATGCTGGGAATACTGATGCCATTTCAATTATTGATGTACAAAAAATTCTTAGATGAAAAACAGATTTTATAAAAATAATGAATTATATGTAAAAACTGTGTACTGAGATGCTTAGGGTAAAAGTCTTAAGAAAACATTTCTCCTCCCCCTTTGTTTTTTGCTGTTGTTTTTGTTCTCATCTTTTCCTTTATGACTCTAATGACTTTTTTATCTTCATTAAACAAAGTTTCCTGTTCGGAAATATTATTGCTAAAATTTTGGTGTTTTCCGCCAACTGTTATTGCCAAAATTCGATACAACAAAGTTCAACGATACGTCAGGTTTGCGCTTATTTGTATCCTCTAATCTAGAGTATTCGCCGTATAATTTTTTATCCTTTTTTAAAGGTGATATTTTTTTAGTTCTGACCTTTTCTATTTTTTAACACTTTAAATAATAACCATACTCTGTTGTCAGAGTATATTAAAGTTCTATATAAAATGACGCTAACAATAATTGATAAAAAATAAAAACGACAAACGTATACACATGCATGTTTTTCTGTTTTTGTAGCTTAGATGTCTTTAACAGAAAAATATAAAATTGCTCAATATGTCTCTTGTGTGTCGTTTAATAATTGTGTTAACATTCCGGTGTGGGTTGCTGGGGGAGTAGCTCAGTTGGTTAGAGCGTCGGCCTGTCACGTCGAAGGTCGCGGGTTCAAGTCCCGTCTCTCCCGCCACTTGTTTCTCGTTCTCTTGCTCTTCTACTAGATTGATGAAAACTTCCTATGAAAAAGGAGTAATTGCTGAGAGTGTAGCTGTACGCAATCTTGAAAATCTCGGGTATGAAATATTAGCCAGGCGTTTGCGTACTCCATACGGAGAAATAGACATATTAGCAAAAAATGGAGATGACATTATTGCTATCGAAGTGAAGCAGAGACGAACGTTGTCTGACGCAAGAGAATGTATAAGCTCTCATCAAATGCAGAGGATATATAACGCCCTGTTATTTGTCATATCTTCAGATTATGCCTCTAATATGAAATATGTTGCTAACTATAGAATTGATGTTATATGTATAGACTATACGGGACATTACGAACATATTAAAAATGCATTTTCATGCTATGAGTAACACCAAATTACTGAACACATTATTACCGAAATTATTAATTATTATAACAGCTGTTTTCTCATTAAGTGGATGTACTTCATTTTTAATAGGGGCTTGTATAATGTCAGCAGCGCATAATGTCAGCAGCGGACGTTTCGACACATATTCGAATCGTTATAATTGCTAAGCGTTTGCTTGCTGAAGGAATGCCTGCCGAAAGAGTAGCAAAAATTACTGATTTAAAATTAGATAAAGTTAAATCACTTAAACAAAATAAGTAAAATATTATTTTGTTTGAATTAAAGGTTATAACATGATTTGTGATTGAATGTAACGTTTTATTAGAATTGTTGAAGGATGTAAAACAAACGTGATATATTCATGTCGAACAACGATGTAAGTATATAAGAACGCGTTTTAGAGCAATGAATAACAAAAAAACACAAGCTGTCAAAATATTTATGATTTTTACTATATCACTATCTTTAAGCGGATGTGCTACCGTTGCGTTATTAGGTACTGGGGCAGCTGTTGGGGGATATGTGGCAGGTCGTGATAAACACACTACGCAATCATTAAATGATACTAAGATTGATTCCCAAATTAGAAATAAATTAATCGACACTCTAGGCAACTCCGCATTGGATATATCAGTTGTAACTGATAATGGATGTGTATTACTTACCGGAAATGTTCCTAATGATGATATAGTTACAAGCGCAGAGAGTATAGCTCGCACAGTTCCTGGTGTTGTTTCAGTTGATAACAATATAGTAGTTGGAAAGTCTAAGTTAAGCACAAATATCGCTGATGGATATATAACATCAACATGCCGAACCAAACTACTGGCGGCTAAAGATATCAGATCATTAAATGTTAAAATAAAAACAATGAACCATGTCGTGTATCTAAGTGGAACAGCTCGAAATAAAAAAGAACTTGAAAAAATTATATGCACAGTACGAAATACAAAAGGAGTTAAAAAAGTTGTTTCATATATAACTCTTGTTGGAGATGAAAAATGATAAGGCACGTCGCCTTTATTATGGACGGTAATAGCACATGGGCAAAAAAGAACAATGTAAGTGATCTTGATGGGCATTTAGCTGGGATGAAAAGCCTTGCGAAATTAATATGTAAAATAAAAATTCCCTATGCAACATTTTACGCATTTTCAACGGAAAACTGGAAGCGCCCTAAAGTTTGGATTGATGGATTTATGAGTCTTGCATTAAGATTTCTTGAAACAGACCCGCTTATTAAAGACGTGCTTAATGCAAATATAAAATTAAAGGTAATAGGAAATAAATCATCACTTCCTCAAGCTTTACAAAATGTTATAAATAAGTATGAAGAAATAACAGTCAACAATACTGGAACCGTAATTCAGTTAGCAATAAGTTACGGGGGACGGGACGAAATAATCCGAGCAGTTAAAAAACTTAATAACAAAAATATTGAAATAAATGAAGAAAATTTATCAAACGCTTTAGATACAGCAGGAATTCCCGATCCTGATTTAGTAATAAGAACGAGCGGTAAAAAACGTTTGAGCAATTTCCTTTTATGGCAAGTATCTTATAGTGAGTTTTATTCAACTTATACACTGTGGCCTGATTTTTGTATTGACGACTTTAATATTGCAGTTGTAGATTATGAAAAACGTCACAGAACTTTCGGGTTATCGGAGTAGTCGTGTCTGTATACGCTGTTGCAATATCTGGAGGTGTTGATTCTGCAGTAACCGCTACTCGCCTATTAAAAGAAGGTCATGACGTCTTTGGCGTTACAATGCTTCTCTTTGATGAAAATACAGACGCGTTAATAGAAGGAGCAAAAACAGTTACTGATTATCTCGGAATTCCTCACTATATATGCGATTTACGAGCAGAATTTAAAAAGGAAGTTATAGATTATTTTGTAAATTCCTATAAATCAGGATTAACTCCAAATCCATGTGCTATATGTAATAAAAAAATAAAATTGAATAAATTATTACAATTTGCTAAGGGGCTAGGAGCTGATTACATGGCAACGGGACATTACGCGAAACTTCTACATGATAATGGCGTCGCAAAGCTTTACGAAAGCGCAAACTCTAAAAAAGATCAAAGTTATTTTTTATCTCTAACGTCAATCGATTGTTTAAAGTACATTCGCTTTCCATTACAGGATATTGTAGATAAGTCAGTTACTCGTGAGCTTGCAAAATCGTACGGATTACCCAACTTTGCTAAAACTGACAGTCAAGATATATGTTTTGTACCAAACAATGATTATGTTTCGGTTATTAATAAATATTCGCTCACGAAAAATATTGTCGGCGATTTTATATTAAATGGAAAGGTAATAGGAAAACATAATGGACTTGTTAAGTATACTATAGGGCAACGAAAGGGGTTAGGTATTTCATACAAATATCCGTTGTATGTAACAAAAATTGATGCTGAACGTAATACCGTGGTGCTCGGAAAACGTGCCGATTTATTAAGAACAGAATTTATTGTAAAAGATATCAATATATTAGGCGATATTCCTTGTGGAGAAAAACTTTTTGTAAAAATTAGGTCTGGAAATAAAAAGTTTTATGCAAATATTGAACAATTAAATAATTGTTTAAAAATCAAATTACTTGAACCTAATTCTATAGCGATATGTCCCGGTCAGGTTTGTGCTGTGTATGATAATAAGGGCAAAGTGTTAGCAGGAGGAATTATTCTTTTCGCAAATTAAAGATGATATTCGTGATGGTAGATCTCCTTGGTGTGAATTAACACGCGCGTTTCCTATTCATATTGATGAAGAAGAGATGAGTGTATTTGCACAAAAACCTCTACACGAGTGCGAGGTTGTTAAACCCGAAATTTTAGAAAATAAAAAGTGGAGCCTCGCATTAGAGGTTTGCAAAACTTCTTTAAGTCCAGAAGGATCCAACCTTTTTAACGAAGAGCAACTAATGAGAATATCAGAACTTGAGAATGAGCCTACTCTCGATGCTGTCAGGAATAAATTTCAACAATCAAAAATTCAGCAAATACTTGCACTTGGTGGTCCTGAATATAAGTATCGTGGCAGGCGGATGCTTGTACTGCAAGATCTCTGGAGAAAATTAAATCAATGGTCTGATAACTCAAATATAATTTCAGTAGATGATGAAGTTTTGGCTGTAATAAAAGAGTATGCTGATAAACAGGTTAACGAGGGTCTACTTTTTTGTGAACCAGAACGAAAGAAAATCACATCATTTAGTGAAACGGCATTTGGAATTGATGGGATTATTTTAAATATTGAATTAAACTATAAATCATTAATGTCGGGGCTAAATTTTGATCTAAAAAAACAAACAATGTTTGAACTAATCGAGAGGTTAGAAGAGCACGATGTGCTAATTCTGGAGGCAACGGTCCTGAACTCGCTCCGAATACAAATGAAATTAAAGTTAACATGCAGATTTCAGATAACGACAGAATTCGTAAGCGATCCATTTTGGAAACAGTCCCAGCGCAGTATCGATCTGAGTATATAAATGCAATGAACGCAATGGACAGTTTGGAACTAGATATTGGCTGTTCTCTTAACGACATTTGTAATTTACCAGAATTGCAAGAAATTGAAATACATCTAAAGAATCTAGAAGAAGAATGCTCAAATGAAGAGTTTTATGAAATAAAAAACGCGACAGATGAAACGTTTAATAAAAAAAGACTTGATATAACAAAAAAGTATTTCAAAATTTTTGATGGCAATGGAGATCAGGCAATCCAAAATATTAATGCTCTAAATCGTATTTATTCTATTGTGAAGTTTTTATTTAGTATGCACTCGAATATTGAATATGAAAAAAAATACTTCAATCGGTATATCGATAGTGAATATGGACAAGGAGACAAAGAAGCCATAGAAAAAATTATAAAAACTTATCCAAATGTAATAAAAATGGTATCTGGATGGTTGTTCTTAGACATGGATGATTTAACTACCAGCGCAACAAAACAGATTGAAACAATGTATAACTGTTATGTTGATTTGAATGATACTGATATTGTTACGTTCGATGAATGCTCTATGGTTTCTTGTAATAAACAGCTATTTGACTTACTATTACCAATTCAGAATGCAAACGATGTTAGAACTGTAGGCATCGGTGGACATGTGAAAAATGAGGAAGAAAGAGTCAATGCGGTATTTGACAAATACGGAGAGTTAGGCGAAGACTTCATCAATTATTTTCGAAAAAAAAGTCGTGGCAAAGTGTTTAATACTTTGAAAACTATATCAATGAGTGTAGCGTATACAAAGATTGTAGATTTTGCGAAAACAATTCAAATCTTTAAAAATAAACAAGGTGTGAAATTTTTAGATTTATTGAGCTCGGAAATTACGAGCCATTTATTGAAAACTTGGGGCTTGGGGTTAGGTGTCATTTACAGAGAAGTTGTTGAAGTTAAAGAAGATGGAACGCGTGAAATACTATTTTCACCTCAAAAATTCCTAAACACAATGGATGTTTCTGATAGCTACAAATATTGGATTCAAAATTGTTGGGACTCCTTCTTAAGTCCGCAAGTAAAGATATCTGCTTATGCATTTATAAAGGCAATTAGATTTAAAGAGATATTTTTTAGCGACAGTTTACTGTCTAACATGACGAATGTGTATTCTTCATATAAGAAATACGTGGAAATGAAAGGGGAAGTACCCGAAAGTTTGCCTGTGTTTCTGAAAATGTATAATATTGATTTGCCTAATGGAACAGATGAATTCATTAAAGTAATTAAGACATATGCAAGTAACAATGTCAAAACAGATGATAACTCAGAATACGAAACAAAACTTTCCGTAATTGAGCAAAAACTAGAAGAACTTCGAGTTAATCATAAGAGAGTCACCGACGATTTAGAAAAGGAAACGGTGCAAAAAGATGGACAAAATCAAGAAGATGCGAATGTTGTACTGCCTGAAGATAGTGACGAGTGGAAAGAAATAAAGGCTCCAGAAGGCACTACAGAGTGGATAAAATCTTTTTATGATGTGTTTAAAAGTAGAAACGATAAAGGAGAACATGTATTTGCAATAGACGGACTGTTTCGACCAATAATTGATAAGTGCCCTAATCTCAGAAATTGGAATGATATTGAGGTTGAACTTGATACAATTCGAGGCTCCCTTAAGCTGAATGAATTAATTAGAGAGAAAAAAGCTCCACAAGGTTTTGACGGAAATCCCGACCCAAGTATTTGGGAAATTTTATCCGAAGATAAAACTATCGGAAAGACAAATATTGATTGGGATAACGCATTCCGAGATGTATTCAATAAAACAAATGATGGTGGAAAACGTATATTTAATTTATTAGTAGATACTATTTTGATTAATGAGTGTCCTAGTGTAAAAAATACAGATGAATTGTATAACAATATTTTAACAA
The DNA here is from genome assembly GCA_902784055.1 of uncultured Pseudomonadota bacterium. Classification (GTDB taxonomy): domain Bacteria; phylum Pseudomonadota; class Alphaproteobacteria; order RUG11792; family RUG11792; genus RUG14087. Next base: position 26,103 of record CACZTP010000008.1, on the reverse strand, counting down.
TTATGGATATAGCAGGATCTGACGATAATATAAATGTTGAGTTGAATATGAATAAAAAAAGTGCCCTTCGTGATTTAATAACACAACTAAGTGAGCTTCAGAACGCCGGAAAGGCGCCCATAGATTTTGATGGTCATATTAGTTTGAGAGAGTTTGAAAATTACTATAACAATATACGTGATAATGGACAAATTGAAGATAATTTAGAAAATTTAGAAGAAGACAGGGCTGTAATGAATGAAATTAATAATGAATTCGAACGTTTAGACAACGAAGCAAACAACAATCAAGACAACATGGTTTTAACTGAAAGCCTTGCAATTAATGAACAACTCTATAACGAAGAAGCTGTTCATAACGAGAACGATCAAAATAATGAACAAATACCTGGCATACAAGGAGATTATATCTCTGATCATTATTTTAACTTATACTTCTATGAATAATTGGGATAGAATTCTTCTTTTATTTTGTTTTTAAAAACAGAGATTGTGGTACTACCGGAATGTAGTACCACCAATGATATGAACAATTGTTAGGATTTTTAATAAATACAAAATAATTAATGCTTTAAAAGCCATTGAAGAAGCGCAAACAATAATATTAGACGAAACAAGACGGTTAATTAACGTTATCCAATGCCCGATAAAAGCGATTACGCTGGATAACGTCCGATCTAGCGAACGAAAAAAATGTACATATTACACAAATGCGTTTGCTATCTCGTAGTCTACGAATACTCCAATTTTATAAAAAACTTTTTTGTTAAAAATAAATAAAATAGTATTTAACTAGTATTAATATAAAACACGTAGCAGAGATAATCAAAGCGTCTTTGTTCAAATAGGGGTTTGTAGGTAAAAACAATTATGGCGCTACTTCGACGAGAGCGCCATTAGCTGACAATATATACGAGCACTTACTACTAGACGAGCGCTTGATATTGAGATTTGAGATCAAAAATACTTCCCACTTTTTTGAACAGTGTAACTGGAATCTTTAAAACACTATAAAGATTAAATATGTCGTATGTATCAATGTACATTAACACATGCAGAGGAAAACAAACTTTATCAGATTGTTTGTAATTATATAATTCATGACGGGATAATTTATAGTTCCCGATATTCATACATTTTATAAAAATTTCAGATATTTTATCATTTTTCTGTTTTTCTATTTTTGCTGTTTTTAATTTTTTCTTCATAAATCTGAGAGTTGCAAGGATCGGAATATATGCAGTAGTGCGTAACATTTGATTAACTGTAGTTACATGTGAATTATTGAAAGAATTATAAATTATGTAAGTATTTAGTATAGAAGAAGCAAAACTTCTAACATCGTTATTATATCCTGATGACAGAGATACTTGTTTTCGTAAAAGGTATTGAAATATGTTTGGGTATTTATTATGTTTGTTATAGTAACCCTCTTTAAATATTTTTTTTATATCGTTGCCATCAATATTAAAGAGTGCATCTACAGCAAGTAAAGTTACATAATCTTTATACTCTCCATGTAAATGTTTCTGTAAATACACCGACAATAATTGAAATGTTAAAGTTAAATTTTCTTTATAAGAAAGATATTTTTGGTAAGCCTCAATTTTCTTGATAGCATTACTGTTATAGTTATTGCATTTTGCAAAATAATCAAACAACATACATGTATTTAGTGGGACATCTATTCCACGAGCATATGGATTTACTTGCAAATCTGTTTTAATACACGTCATAAAAAGTGATAAATCCTTATCTGATAAAAACAGTTCTTTGGATGCAAGCAATTTCGGTAATGGCGTAAAATATAGCGATGGAGCTAGCCAATCATAGTTAGAATAATGTACTCGCCAGTATTTACTCAGTTTGTGTTTTGTATTCCCCATAATAAATGAAGTTATTTTGTTTAGCTCTCCTGAAACTGATTTAGGAAAAACAAAAGAATTGAGTCCTGATTTCCTTAAATTAATTTTGAGCGGGATATCAATTTTACTAAATGCTCCATACTTCAATGTTTCTGGAGAGTTGTTTAATAATACGGTTTCTCTCTTATTTAAATTTCGAACGATATTTTTAATATCTATTAGTTTTGAATTTTGAAAGATTCTTGTCGATTTAAGTTTTGTCAATAAATCAAGCTTTGCGCTTGTAAGTACTTCCAGTAATCGCTGATTGCTATTGTTTTCGATCTTATTATTGCCAGAAATACTGTGTGTTTTAAGTTTCGTTTTTATTAGTATATTGTTTTTTTTACTATTATTTAATATGAGCCCTGATTTATCACTTGCGATTGTGAAATTTATTTCATTTTTTACTTCTGTAAACGCTCTCGTTTCCTGGTTAGTTGTTGAAATCTCTTTAAGTGCATCGTTTAATTTGCTATCAGAAGTTTTTAGCGGTTCCATGCATAAAATGTTTCCGATTGCGACTGATGCTGAAAGAAGAAATTTTGGAAAAAGGTGGCGCGAGTTGTTCATACTTTTTGTGAAGAATAAATCAAACCTACAACCAGGTTAATATGCTACATTGTATAAAAATCTCAAAAAAGCCTAAGAAAACGTATCTTCGTTACAAAAGATTATCTATATACAACACAAAATAAAAATTTATGCGACGTTCAGCTTATTTTATACACAATACATGCTATACTGCCTGCATTGCCTCTAAAGGACTCAAAGTTATTTCTCAAATGTAATAGCTGAGTTACTTTGTAATTGAGAAATGCGTGATTATTTGCACTTGCCTAACTCGTCATTAAATGTTCCGAATATGTCAGATTTTTTTACCCACCCCGAAAATTTTTTGTTATTATATTTACAACTTACTTTGCACCAATTACCTCGGATCTCTTTTAAGTCCATTGTAACGTTTTTACTTATTTTTGCCAATACTTTTGCTTTTTCTTTTGTGCCCGACATGAGAAAAACGTCGTTTTTAATTGTCATTACATGTCTTTTTGTTGAAAGTTGGTTTTTGTGTAACCATCCTTCAGTTCCATCAGGATCAACTATTCGCCTCCAATGATCATACTTAGCATTAATTAATACGGGAATTCCTTTCATTGTGTACTTTATTTTCACTTTGTATTCTCGTCCTGGTCCTAGGCGTAAATTTGCAGAGGATACCTTAATCGAAGCAAAATATGGTTTACATAAACAACTTGTTATTTTTGCATCGCAGTCGATATTTGATAGAGCAAAAAATGATAGTACAAGGCATATTGGAATACAAAAAACGTTCATTTGATAAATTTCAGATATTTAATTACGGACACCTCCTTATAAAAATTTATCAAAACAATGTTAAACGGAGCAAGAACACTTGCTACCAAGTTGCTTTATTAATTCCAAAATAGCGTTTTTTATTTTTATATTTTTTATATTTCTAAAAGCGAGTAAAAGATCTTCTTCCATATTATTTTGTATAGAAGGTATAACAGATACATCAGATAAACTTGGCTCGTCCAAAAAATAATTAATATTACAATGTAATATTTTGCAAAACTTAATAAGCAACTGTAACGATATTTTATTTATACCCGCCTCATATTTTTGTATTTGTTGAAATGTGACGCCCACAGCGTCGGCTAGTTGTTTTTGTGTTAACTTCATAAGTTTTCTTCGTGTTTTTAGTTTTTGCCCTATTAGTACTCCTTGATTATCGTTATCCGTATATTTTATATTTTTATATGTGGTCATATATGTAGCTATTTTACTCTTCTTAATAAATAAACTAATTTATAATTATAAACATTTGGTTAATTTGTTAACTTATACTCGTATGTAGGCTTGGACTATATATTGTTAAACTGGTAACATCTTGTTAGGAAAAATATTAAGTAGTTAACATGTCAGGACATTCACAGTTTCATAACATTATGTTCCGTAAGGGCGCACAGGATGCTAAACGTGCCAAAATATTCGCAAAAATAGCTAGAGAAATAACAGTTGCAACAAAGACAGGAGGGGCAGACGCCTCATCAAATCCGCGTTTACGTGCTGCCTTAGCTACAGCTCGCGAAAACAACATGCCGAAAGATAATATAGAAAGAGCAATTGCTAAAGCATCAACGACTGATAGTGACACAAACTATGATGATGTGAGATATGAAGGATATGGACCAGGTGGGGTTGCAATAATAGTTGAATGCCTTACTGATAATCGTAACCGCACAGCCTCCGATGTCCGTTCAGTCTTTTCAAAGTTCGGTGGTAACCTAGGAGAACAAGGGAGCGTTGCTTTTTCGTTTGAAAAAAAAGGTCACCTTGTTTACAACAAATCGATAGGAGACTTTGAAAAGATATTTGAATTTGCAATTGATAGTGATGCCGACAACGTTGAAGAGTTTGATGACTGCATAGAGGTCTTATCTTCCGTCGAAACATTTTCTGCATTACGTGAAAAGTTTATTGCCAAATTTGGAGATCCTATTGAATCGGGTTTGATTTGGTTACCTCGGGACTGTGTAACTGTCTCTGATGACACAAAAACATCATTAACCAAAATGATAGATCTTTTAGAAGATAATGACGATGTTCAAAAAGTCTATACGAACATGGAGTAACTGTTGAGTTCAAAAAAAACTACAGCAAATAATGGTTTTAGCCCTAAATCACTAGAGCCAACTAATCTAAATGGTTTAAAACCTTGTTGTTACAATAATTTACATAAAAAGCTTTTTGCTACTTTATGTATTTTTGTCCTCAGTATATCTGTATTTGGGTATGTATTATTTGGTCAGTTTTATATTCATGAGACCAATATCTGGTGGTCAGTAAGGAAAATAAGCGAACAAGTTAATACTCTAAATTCACGTATCGACAAATTGGAAAAAAATATAGAAAAATTGAAAGGTTTGCCTGCCCAATTTGATACAGTGAGAGAACGAACCAATGAATTAGAGAAAGTAATAATATCCAAGAATGTAACTAAGCATTTTAATGCAGACGCACAACAATACACTAACGAAGTTACACAACTAAAAAAAGATATTTTGGAGCTTTCGGAAAAAATTACAAAACTTTCAGAGGTTTTTCAAAAAGAACATAATCTAAAAAAAATAGACGTTAGTAAAGATAATAAAACCTGGCAAGAACGTTTAAAAGATTTATTTAAAGAAGGTTTTGTAATAACGAAATTTTCAAAATAAAGTTTTCTCAATTGCGTGCAAATGGAAGAAAGAAAGGAGGAAATTGATATTAAAGAAATCAATTAGACAAAGCCGTAAAGACTTTTCCATCCGCACACTGACTAGTGTACCACGTTATTTTTTGATAGTTTGAACAGCATAATGCTCCGGGGTAGAATTAGTGTGTAAACAAATCATTCGAGGATGCAAATGGCGTCAGGCGACAACAAATCAAAGGCATTAGATGCCGCTTTACAGCAGATAGAAAAACAGTTTGGACGTGGCTCAGTTATGAGACTTGGGCAACGAGATGTAATACAGGTTGAAACTTATTCAACTGGATCTCTAGGTCTAGATATAGCGCTTGGAATTGGCGGTTTTCCTAAGGGGAGAATTGTTGAAATATATGGTCCAGAATCTTCTGGAAAAACAACCCTTGCCTTACATGTTGTAGCGAATGCTCAAAAAGCAGGTGGAACATGTGCATTCATAGATGCAGAACACGCACTAGATCCTGTATACGCAAAGAAGCTAAACATAAACATAGATAACTTGGTTATATCTCAACCTGACTCAGGCGAACAAGCTCTTGAAATTGCTGACACTTTAGTTAGAAGTAGTGCTATAGATGTTTTAGTTGTAGACAGTGTTGCTGCATTAGTACCGAAAGCGGAACTTGAAGGTGATATGGGTGATTCCCACATGGGATTACAGGCTCGCCTTATGAGCCAAGCTTTACGTAAAATAACTGGTTCTACGTCAAAAACGAATTGCCTTGTTATATTTATTAACCAGATAAGGCAAAAAATAGGCGTAATGTTTGGAAACCCAGAAACAACGACTGGTGGAAATGCTCTCAAGTTTTATTCATCAATAAGACTTGATATACGACGGATCGGGGCTATTAAAGATAAAGATGCAATGCTTGGTAATCAAACACGGGTTAAAGTAGTAAAAAATAAGCTCGCGCCTCCATTCAGAACGGTTGAATTTGACATTTTATATGGGGAAGGCATTTCAAAGGCTGGTGAGTTAATAGATTTAGGTGTCACTGCAGGTGTTATAGACAAGGCAGGGGCATGGTATTCGTACAATGGTGACAAAATAGGACAAGGTAAGGAAGCTACCCGGTTGTATTTAAAAAACAATCCGAAAGTCGCTAATGAAATAGAACACCTTATACGTGAAAATTCAGGATTGTTTGCTGACAAAATGATAAACGGAGTAGGATTATCTTCTAATGTAGCAGTTACAGATGAAGATATTGCTTCAGGCAATGGAATTGTTGAAGATTCAACTGAAACAACAGAAGATGTTGAACGATAATATATCGCGGAGTACTTCGTACTCCGGTGTTGTACAATAATCATATTAATCTACAATATTCTATAAACTCACAATGCGTTTTAAATTTTTAACATCAATACCGTTTTTATTAATGACAATGGTATTGATTGTTGTATTTTTTGGCAATTATTTTCCTTTGCCTTTTAAAGAAGTCGCTCTTGCTGTCAGTATGCTATGCAAAGAATTAATAATATTCTTGTTACCTTTAATAATATTTTCATTTGTTTTGTATGGATTAACTGAACTTCAATCAGAGTCTTTTAGAGTAGTAGCAATATTAATTCCATTAGTTTGTCTATCTAACTTTGCAGGGTTTTGGACATCTTATTTATTAGCAACTCCAGTACTTTCTAACTCTTCATTAAAAATTACAGAAATTTCCCGGGATAATATATTAAATCCAGCTTTTGTGATTCAATTCCCAACTATAGTAAAAAACGACTGGGCACTGTTAAGTGCGATAATAATTGCATTTTTTAATAATTTTATAAAATCCCCGTACATAACTCTTTTTGGGAAGGTCGCTAGTGTATTTGCTAATATTTTGCTCAAACGTGTCGTATGTCGTATACTTCCATTTTTTATATTTGGTTTTGTAATTAAAATGCAATACGAAGGTTGTTTAACGTTAATAATAAAAGATTACTCTGTTATATTATGTCTCGTTGCTGTTCTTGCCTATGGATACATAGCTTTTGTGTCTTTAGCTTTATGTAAATTTAATGTGCGTGAAGCTTTTACTAAATGCAAAAACCTCGTTGAAAGCGTCTTTATAGGGCTTGTAAGTATGTCAAGTGCCGCAGCTATTCCAAGCACGATAACAGCGAGCGAAAAAAATCTTGAAGATCCTAAAATAGCTCGTTTTGTAGTCCCTGCCGTTGCCAATATGCACTTGCTTGGTGACTGCTTTGCTATTCCTATTATTGCCTGTGCAATGATTATATCGTTTGGTATGCACTACCCTACACCAAGTGAATACCTTATTATTTCTATAAAAGGAGTTATAGCAAAATTCGCTGCGGCAGGAATTCCAGGAGGATCTGCTCTTGTTTTTGCCCCAATTCTAATTGATAACTGTGGCTTTTCAACAGAGATGGTTACTGCGTTTATTACTGTATATCTATTATTTGACCCAATAGCAACGTCAAGTAATGTATTTGGGCACGGAATGTTTGCTATGTTATTTGAGAAAGTTTATAAACTCGTAAAACGACACTGATTCAAAAACTATTGCTTTAGTAGATTAAATTTTTTAGACAAGTTAAAATTTATACAGGGTGATTAATGGAGTTTAATATGGATTACCGTTATGCAACAAAGCGTGCGTTAGGCTATGACGAAGGTCTTCGTACGTTCATGTTGGGCGTATTTAATAAAATGTTCTTGGCACTAGGCGTTACCGGTGTCGTGGCATGGATGGTTTGCTCGAATGTTCAGCTATTGAAGACATTAGCGGGCGGACCTATGTGGCTATTTTTTTTCGCAGAACTTGGAATTGGCATGTACCTCCCTATGCGTCTTCACAAAATGCAAGTATCAACTGCGTTTAATTTGTTCTTTGTATACGCTCTTTTAATGGGTGTATCGATAGCGCCTATAGGAGTTATATACACAGGTGAAAGTATTGCCACAGCATTCCTCGCATCTGCTACGTTCTTCGGTTCAATGAGCCTTATCGGATACACAACAAAAAGAGATCTTACATCAATGGGGAGCTTCATGTTTTCTGGACTTATAGCGTTAATGGTTGTATCAATTCTTAACATGTTTATCCATAGCTCTGGGTTATCGCTAATAATTGCGGCAGCTGGAATAGTGATTTTTGCCGGACTCACAGCCTATGACGTTCAAAATATGAAGAAAATTTATAATTATTTACCCAACGACGAAATGATTGCAAAGTATTCAATATTTGGAGCATTTCAGTTGTATCTCGATTTTATAAACATATTTTTGTATTTACTGAGGTTCTTAGGCAATCGAAGAGATTAATTTTAACAAGTGGGGCATTCGCCCCAGTTTTTACGTCTAGTAAATTTTTTTCGCTGATGGTTGCATAATTAATTAAAATTTCGTAACATAATTTTGGATCGAAAAGATCTGTCAGTCGACGCGGGGTAGAGCAGCTTGGTAGCTCGTCAGGCTCATAATCTGAAGGTCGTTGGTTCAAATCCAGCCCCCGCAACCAAAAATTCGTTACTAATAGTAAAGCTAGCTTTTATTTTTTGTAAATATAATCATTAAACTTGAGCCAACATAACTTTTATGAAAAATATAGAATATTAGGCACGAATATTAATAACAAAAAACATTCAAAATCATTATCTATTGCACTTCAGAGACTATCTTTCACAAAAAACTTGACTTCTAAAGCAACGGGAGCCAAATGGCGTTCATAAATCCGTCGGACAAATGCATCTCACAAATGAAAAAAATAATTATGCAATAGATATATGGAACGACAATATGTCTGTACATATCTAATGTGGTGTACTATTTTGCACTAGGCAGACTGATTTGATGTATCATTTAAGTAATTGCAACCGGACAATGTAGACTTATGGAAATTTCAGACATAATAAGTACCAGATATGATCCTAAATCTTTTGAAAAAGAAGTATACGAGAGTTCGCTAGACTCTTTTTTACCAAAACCCGAAAAAAATTTAGACAATTACTTTTCAATATTAATGCCTCCTCCAAATGTTACAGGGAATTTACATTTAGGACACGCGCTTACATATACGTTACAAGACATTTTAGTTCGGTATCATAGGCAAAGGGGTGTTGATACTTTTTGGCAACCAGGGCTTGATCATGCGGGTATATCTACTCAGCTTGTTGTTGAAAAGTGGCTTGAAAAACAAGGAATTAAAGCTTCTGACTTAAGCTATGACGAGTTTATTGCAAAAGTTTGGGAATGGAAAGCCAGTTCAGCCACTAGTATAATCACTCAACAAAAAGCTCTCGGATGTTCAGCTCCATGGAAGTATTCACGTTTCACTATGGATGAAGGTTTTAGTAAATCTGTTATTGACGCTTTTGTTCAATTATATAAAGATGGTCTTATATATAAAGCTGAAAGACTTGTTAACTGGGATACTAAACTTGAAACTGCTATATCGGATCTTGAAATCAAAAACGTCGAAGAGGCAGGGTCTTTATGGTATATAAATTACAAAATTTCAGACAGTGACGAGTTTATAACGGTGGCAACAACACGCCCTGAAACTATGTTCGGAGATGTTGCTCTCGCTGTTAATAAGAATGATGAACGATTTAAAAAATTAATCGGGAAGTATGCTGTTATCCCTTATACAGATAGGAAAATTCCAATAATAACAGATGAACACGCAGATATGGACAAGGGAAGCGGATGTGTAAAGATAACCCCTGCACATGACTTCAATGATTTTGAAGTTGGAAAACGCCACAACTTAGGTTTTATTAGTGTCTTAGATAAGCACGGGCATATGTTAAATGATGAACTAGTTCCAGAGTTTTTACGTGGAGTATATCTTAAAAAAGCTCGAAAAATTTTACTTGAACACTTAACGAATGACAAATTACTTATCAAAACAGAAAATATAAAACATTTTGTTCCGTATGGTGAGAAATCCGGAACTGTTATTGAACCGCTTATTACTAAACAATGGTTTCTGGATGCTCCAACCTTAGCGGGTAAAGCAATTGAAGTTGTAGAAAGTGGCAAAGTAAAATTTTATCCCGATAAATGGAAAAATACTTTTTTTGATTGGATGAAAAATATTCAGCCATGGTGTATTTCAAGACAGATAAGGTGGGGACATAGAATACCAGCATGGTATACACCATCTGGCGAGATAATTGTTGAAAAAACAGAAGAAGAAGCTATACAAAAAGCAAAAATGTTAAATGTTGCACCGAAAGATTTAAGACGTGAAACGGATGTATTGGATACTTGGTTTTCATCAGGATTATGGCCATTTGAAACGATGAATTCAGAGTTTATGAAGCGGTTTTTTCCAACAACAACGCTTGTTACCGGATTTGATATTATATTTTTCTGGATTGCTCGAATGATGATGTTGACGTTATATTTTACAAAAAATATTCCATTTAAGGATATTTATATCCATGCTCTCGTAAGAGATGATAAGGGACAAAAAATGTCTAAATCAAAAGGTAATGTAATAGATCCGCTGGAATTAATGAATGAGTTCGGAGCTGACGCTTTACGCTACACTCTCACGTTTTTATCGGTACCAGGTCGTGACATAAAATTCGGAAGAGATAACGTAAAAATAAGCCGAAATTTTATAACAAAAATATGGAACGCAGGAAGATTTTTACAAACACAGGGAATTAAATTTGATGTTCCTTTTAATCAATTGAACACTGACGGAAAGATAAGCCAATGGATATTGTCAAAGTTAATTGAATTTAAAAATGGAATTGAAAACGATATAAAAGAATATAGATTTGACTATATAGCCCATAGGATGCAGGTATTTTTGAGAGATCAATTTTGTGATTTCTTTATAGAAGCAGTAAAAATACAAAACGATGAAAACACAAAAAATATTGCAGGATTTGTGTATAAAGAATTTTTGAAACTTTCAAATCCAGTAATTCCATTTGTAACTGAACACTTGCTTGATCTTCTTAGCCATAATACTGATTTGAGACCAACTGATTTCTCTACATTAAAAATCAATGAAACTGATGTTAAAGATGTTGAAGACCTTGTTGCATGGGTACACGAAGTAAGAGGTATAAAACACGCTGAAGGAGCGAATTCCGAAAAATACGTAAAGTCTAAAAACGATACAAGTAAATTAAACAAAAGTTTAAAAGAACTGTTTTCACTTGCGTAAATAAGCTTTGCTCGAGTTTTTTATACTGTAGCATTTTTACACAAAAATAAGATGATATACCCCGCTTTCAATTGACCTCGCACAGGAAGGATAAAATCCTTCCTGGTTGTCTACTCCATTCCTAGATATTTACGTAAGTAACGACCTGTGTAGCTTTCTTTGCACTCTGCTATCATTTCCGGCGTGCCTGTTGCAACGACTTTACCACCACCGACACCGCCTTCAGGACCTATGTCTATCACCCAGTCAGCCGTTTTTATAACATCCATATTGTGTTCAATTACTATAACAGAGTTGCCCGCTTCAATAAGTAATTGAAGAATTTCTAGCAACTTACTTATATCTTCAGTGTGCAAACCTGTTGTTGGTTCATCTAATATGTATAAGGTCTTGCCTGTAGCTTTTCTTGATAGTTCTTTTGCAAGTTTTACGCGTTGAGCTTCTCCTCCTGAAAGAATTGTTGCTTTATGTCCTAATGTAAGATATCCCAATCCAACACGATTTAAATAGCTAAGTTTTTGGTATATCGCCGGCTGATTTTTGAAAAAAGTTGTTGCTTCATCGATAGTCATATCTAGTACGTCCGAAATACTTTTACCTTTGAATAAAATTTGTCGCGTTTCTTGAGTAAAACGTTTACCCCCGCACTGATCACATGTGACATATATATCTGGTAAGAAGTGCATTTCTATTCTTATTACTCCATCACCTCTGCATGCTTCGCATCGTCCACCCTTTATATTGAAAGAAAACCTGCTTGAATTGTACCCTCTCAATCTTGCTTCGGGAACTCCTGCATATAAATTTCTTATATCAGTAAAACAGCCTACATAAGTAATAGGATTAGATCGAGGGGTTCTCCCTATAGGAGCCTGATTTATATCTATTATCTTATCTATAAGCCCTATGTTTCTTATAACATCCAGACATTTAACTTTAAAGTCTCCTCTGTGAAGCTTGTTATAAATCCCAGCAAATAAAGTATCAAGAACAAGGGTTGACTTACCGGATCCGCTTACTCCTGTAACGCAAGTAAGAACACCCAAAGGGAATTTTACATTTATATGTTGCAAATTATTTTTATGAGCATTTACAACCTCAAGACAGTTTTTAAAATTGATACGGCGACGACGAGGGATTTCTATTTTTTTCTGTCTTGAAAGATAGACGCCGGTCGGGCTTTTAGGATTATTTTTTATTTCGTCAACAGTTCCAATTGCACAAATCTCTCCTCCGTGTGCCCCGGCTTTAGGACCTATATCAACTATTAGATCGGCAGCGTTCATTGTATCTTCGTCGTGTTCGACAACTATTATAGAGTTCCCCCCATCTTTAAGTTGTTTTAGTGTCTTTATCAACTTATCATTATCGCGTTGATGCAACCCTATTGATGGCTCATCTAGCACATACACAACTCCAGATAATCCAGCTCCTATCTGAGATGCAAGCCGAATACGCTGGCTTTCGCCACCTGACAAGGACTCCGATGACCTAGATAATGTCAAATACTCAAGTCCAACGTTAATGATAAACTGCATCCTGCTACGAATTTCAACAAGAATTTTTTCAGCGATTTCAAGTTCTTTATCATTTAGTATGGTGCTAAGGGATAAAATCCATTCCAGAGCTTTATCAATAGACATATCAGATACATCTGCAATTGTTTTGTTATCGATTTTAACCATCATTGCTTCAAGACAAAGCCTCGAACCGTTGCACACAGGACATACTTCATTTTCTATGTACATGTTTTCGTCAACTTCTGGCTCTACAATATCCAGGTCCTTTTCCTTGCTTTCCGTTTCTTCAAAAGATGTCTTTTTAAATCCCAATCCGGTACAAGCAGGACAAGCACCTTTAGGATTATTGAATGAAAAAAGTCGCGGTTCTATCCTATCAATACAAAAACCAGATACTGGGCATGAATAATGTTCAGAAAGAATTTTTTCATCCCCTGTTGAATAGTCTTTTATAATTAATGTGCCATCAGCTCGACGTAAAGCTGTTTCAACTGAAGTTGCAACTCTATTTTTAAACTCACTGTCTTGATATTCAGGCATCCGTATTCTATCAACAACAACAGAAACGTTATGTCTTAAATTCTTTTGTAATGGCGGTAGGATAGCTAAATCGTAAAGTTCTCCATCAATAAAAACTCTTGAAAAACCTTCATTCCGTAATGTTTCAAATTCAGATTTAAATTCACCTTTACGGTTTCTTATCATAGGAGCTAAAATATAGAACCTTTTGTTTGGCTCTGTTTTTAAGACAGTTTCTGCAACCTGCTCTACTGTTTGCGATTGTATTGGTAATCCCGTAGCTGGAGAATAAGGTATACCTATTCTTGAAAAGAGCAATCTAAGATAGTCATAAATCTCAGTAACAGTTCCCACAGTAGAACGAGAATTTTTTGAAATTGTTTTTTGTTCTATAGCTATTGAAGGGCTCAACCCTTCTATTTTATCAACGTCAGGTTTTGGCATTAAATTTAAAAACTGTCTTGCGTACGAAGACATATTTTCAACATAACGTCTCTGTCCTTCGGCGTAAATAGTATCAAAAGCGAGAGTTGATTTACCCGACCCGCTTAATCCAGTTATTACAACAAGTTTGTTTTTAGGGATGTCAACACTTATGTTTTTAAGGTTGTGTTCTCTAGCTCCCCTGATTTTTATATATTTAACACTCGCGTCTTTGCTCATTTTATATACCACCACTCAATTCCTTCGATATTGCACTAACAGATGTTTGTGCTTCATAACAACATGAAAGAATTCCCCTAGTTTTTCCCGGATATGATACAACATCTCCCACTGCGTAACAAGCATTTTCCGATGTTTTCATGGAAGATTGTTCAACTTTGATCAAATTCCGTTCCATTTTGACAGTAAAGCTTATTGTATTTTGTATATTATCTGAATTTACATGTAATCCATAACAAAATACTATCCTATCGGTATTAATTACTTCTTTATCGGTAATTATTACTCCTTGTTGCAATTCAAGTATTTGATGATTCATTTTAAAATCTATATTTCCATTGTTAATTTTATTAAGCTCATCAATTTTGTTTTTATCACAAGAAAAATTATCCCTCTTGTGCAACAAAGTAACACTTTTGGCAATTTTTGATATGCATATTGCATGATCTATTGCAGAATTTCCACCACCTGCTACAACAACTTTTTGACCTGCATATAACTCAGGATTGAGGCAGTAGCACTGCACAAAATCAGAGTTGTTTGCAAGTTCGGTTACTCCCTTTATACTGACAGGTATTGATGGTTTCATAACTCCTATACCAGAAGCTATTATTATATAATTTGCATCAAATTTTTGATTATTACTAGCTATTATTTCAAATGAACCGTTACTTTTTGTAATCGATACTGAAGCGTTCATATGTAAAACAACATTATCCGTTAGACATTGTTCTGAAAGTCTTTTTACAAATTCGCCGGCTGGTATTTTATGCAATCCAGGAACGCCGTATATAGGTTTGTTGGGATAAAATGCAATGCATTGTCCCCCAATATAGGGCAATGCTTCGAAAATATGGCATGCAAGCCCGACAGTTGAACACATGTAGGCACTGTACAACCCCGCCACTCCTCCGCCTATTATTGCTACATCCACATGAGTAATCATTCACTATGCAATGTTGATATTTTACTTAACAAGCCGAGATAATTCAATTGATTAAAACGAAGTCCTGAAGATAGGGCAAGTCTTTAGTAAAATAGCTTGCCTTTTGTTATCTTTTTGGTTCCTCTGGATTATATACGAAAATATACAGGAGATAATCCTTATGTTTTTTATATGCGTCGATTGCAGAGCAAAACTGACTCCAAGTTCAATTTCAATTCCAAACCCAATTTTTTACATACATCGAAAACCTTTTTGTCAAACGCTATGTGTGCGTCGCTAGAGTACAAAATACCAAATATCATACCATCTTGTTGTTAAGTATAGCAAATATCTGGGGACTGTGTCAAAACTCCTACAAACTTTGGTAAAACAAAAATTATTTGAACAAATGGGCATATAATATTGATTTACAATGTGAAACATGCGATACTATAAATGAAAATATTAACGCTAAAGCCAAATTATTAAGATGAATTAGATACATTGTATAGGAGAACAATCGACAATGAAGTTTTTGTGGAAATTAATTCTTATCAAATCCTTGAAAAATTCATTATTAATAAATATAAATCAGAAAATATTAACTTTAGAAAAGTTAATTACTTCAAAGATAAGAACGAAAATATTGTAGCAGGAAAAGATGTGTGCAATTAATTTTTTGTTAAGAGAATGGCTAGATACATCGTATAATATCTGTGATTGCGTTCACAAACGTTACTCAAATGCCAAAACAAGACAATTCTTTGTCACAATGTCAGGCGAATAATGAAACTGAATTTAACAGATTAATCAGTAACCGCGCTTCCAAAAGAGCAACTATTTCCACCGAGACGCCCGTTAAAACAATTCTTGGGATTCCTATTACTGTATGGCAAATAGGTTTAATGATGTTTCTCATGAACCTTTCTTATGTTATTGCGTACAGTTTTTCTGGGCTTTATATAAAGAACATATTAGGAGCGACTGCTCTCAGTATAGGCATACTAGAAGGTTTATGCGAGACTGTTTCATACCTTATGAAACTATGTTCCGGTGTAATAAGCGATTGGATGGGAAAACGCAAAGCAATTATGATTTTCGGTTACAGCTTTTCCGTCGTAAGTAAAATAATGTTGGGACTAAGCAGTACGTTCGGTCTCGTTTTTACTGCGAAAGTTTTTGAACGTTTTGGAAATGGTATGCAGGCATCTCCTCGTGATGCTATAGTTGCTGACATTGCCCCTCATGGGAAAATTGGAGCGTCTTATGGATTAAAACGTTCGTTAGCTCATACAGGTTCAGTTCTTGGTGGTTTATCAGGTATTTTAGCCATGAAATTGACCAATGGCAACTTTCAACATGTGTTTATGATAGCGGCATGTCCCGCTGTTATTGCTTTTATAATTCTTGTTTTCTTTTTAAAAGAGCCTAAGAAATTAAAGAATCAAGACTCATCTACTCAAAATACCACAGAGCAAACAAATCAAACCAAGGATGTAAAGTTTTCTCTAAAGAACATAAAGTATTTAGGCAAAACATTTTGGTCGATTATATTGATAAATATAATATTTATGTTGTCAAGAATGGATGAACAATTTCTGATTTTAAATTATAACGAAAATTTTGTTCACGACGTTTTTCTAGCCCCAACAGTCATGATTATAATGAACATTGGTGCTTTATCAGCCTCATATCCTTGTGGTCGCATAGGCGACAAAATGAACCGAGCAAAGCTTTTACTAATAGGGGTTTTTGTTTTAGTAATGTCTGATCTGTTGATGTACACAGCATCGTCAACCTTTATGATGTATTGTGGAATTTTGCTTTGGGGAGTTCAGACAGGCGTAAGCCAGAATGTGTTCTATTCTCTAATAGCTGAAAATGTTATTTCATCGCTCAGAGGGACGGCTTTAGGTATATACTGGCTGACAAATGCTTTTGCTGTATTTTTAGCAAACTTTATAGCTGGTCACGTTGCTCACTGGTTCAACTACAGAACTGTGTTTCTGAGTAGTGGAATTGTTGCTACAATCACAATATTTGCATTGATATGGGTAATTTCAAAAGATCGTATTGCTAAAAAGATGTAGCAATTTACAGATTTATATCGTGTAAAAAAGCGTTGCGTAACATTTTTGTCTGCAACACTTTTTTTACCACTATTTTGATGTATGTTACACTGTACAGGTTCGGTGAGGTGCCGGAGTGGTTGAACGGGGCGGTCTCGAAAACCGTTATACGAGTAATTGTATCGGGGGTTCAAATCCCTCCCTCACCGCCACTGACGATTCCGTCTTTAATGGTAACCGGAGGGATTTGGCAAGCTTTGCTTGAACAAATCTCTCCCTCACCGCCAGCAGTGAGTTTGTTTCTAATGGTAAAGGAGAGATCCGGATAAAACTTTGTTTTGTTCAAATCCCTTCCTCACCGCCACCACGCATGTTTTTAACATATGGGGTGATGTAAATCCGGCAAGTTTAGCTTGAACGATATATTTTCACATGTCGAGAACATTTTTAATTTTAATGTGTTGATAATTGATAATATTTAAACAAAGCTTACTTTATCGTAAATATGACTTTTATTTTTCAAATCATTTATTAACACGTCGTGTGTGTTTATTTTGTGAAAAAGGAACAGACTATCTACTTTTGCTAGAGTTACAGACTAAAATCTAATGTTAGCTGTATTTTAGTTGTGTATAATGTTTTTGTGTAGTCTTTAGAATAATTAATCAAATGCTTACAAAAAAATTATTAATTTGTAATTTCGTGTTCACGATGGGATTGTCAGCGCAAGCTTCGGAAAATAATAGTATTAACACTAATTGTATACGTAACAGTGTCAGTAGTACAAAGATTTCTAAATTGGTAGAAATATTCGAACCTAATAAATTTAAAAATGTAACAAGTCCTAAGAATTTGGCACAACAACAGCCCCAGAAAAACAAAGTCATGGGAAAAATTTTTGATAAACTTCGAATATTTGAACCAAAAACAGAAGCAGTTAATAAACTGGAAATTACAAAGCTCAATCTCTCTCTGTTAAATGTTGTACGTGCCATGCAGAATTTAGGATACACAGCAAGGGCAGTAAAAGTGGATTCATTGGTGACGGACAACGACGGCATACCTACCATAGATAATGGTCGTGTAAAAACAAAGCGTAAAGACGCCATAAGGTTTAGTAAAGATGGAACTATTTTAGCAACATTTACTTTAGATGGAGATGCACCATCTAATCATGATCTATGGCAGTGGTCTGGGTGTGAAGATAAAAAAACTGTTAATGCTGACTTTTATTTAGATTTAATTGGTTTTAATAATTGTCATTATAAAGATAGCGAAAAAGTGCGTATGTCAGATGAAGTACCAAATTTAATAGAAGCTCGAACTCTAGAGGATCGAAATTGTTCTGAAAAACTTTTAAGACAAATGCTTTTTTACCCAGAAGGGAAAATGTTAATATACTCAATTTTCTTAAATCAATCTTTAGTTGTTAACTTCAATTCTAGTAAATCATCAGCCAAATATAATATTGATTTTGTAAAAGATGTAAATGCTTTTGTATCAACATTAAGACAAAACAGGTTTGTATCAATTCCTAATTGGATTAAAAACAAATATAAACAAAACATTGAAATATCGTATGAACCTAAAAAAAATTTAGAGCTAATATGTGTCAATGAAAAGTACATGGAAGAAATATTACAAGATATAGAAATAGTACAGGAATCTATAGACACTCGATTCGAGCCAAGCGAAAAAAAAGATTATATTTTTGTAAATTTAGATGAGATATTGACTGAATACAAAGCCTCATATAAATGCTTAGCTGATGATTACCATGGAACAAGATTTGTAAAAGAATATAATAAAAATTATGGAAACATGTTTGCACTATTTCATGAAATGTGTCACTACTTAACTTTAACTGGACGTAATGAAAAAATCTATCAAAAACAATTTCCAAATACGCAAATAGATTACAACAATACATTGATATTAAAATACTGGGAAGATTTTTTCGGGATCCCAAAGACTCATGTATATTCAAAGAACGAAGTAAAACTTTTGTTAAACGACTTCATTAAATATGATAATTTATCTGAGGTATTAGCTATTTGCTGGAACAATAGAGGTAAAGAATATTTTGGTAACAATATTTATACCAACTTATTAAGCTTTCGTGTAACTGGATTCATTAGGAGTAGTCATGAAGACCTATTTTATATTCCAGCACTAAATTCTCTGAATTTAAAAAACTCCACCGAGTTAGAATTGTCCACGTGTTATACCGATGTGTTACGGCGTAATTGTATTAATCAAATACGCATTTTTAGATACGAAAATCCTAGCTTATTGCCAAAATATTATTTCGCCAGTGTTGCAAAACCATTTGAAATACAGCATACTCGTCTGTTAATTAATTCACCTAGTTGTCGATATGTTTTACGTATGGATTGCCCTGATTATCTAGGTTTTTGGACCAAATATGAAGATAAAATGACCTCATACAATCTATTGAGACTGTTTATGAAATCATTTTCCTCTGAGGAAAAGAACCAACAAAATTTAACTATTAGAATATTAGCTAGTAGAATAAACGGTTCTGTTACGTATAGGCATTTTATTGCACATAAGTGCGTAGATAAAGACACAAAAAATCGAACATATAATAAAACAACGCTTAGTGAATTAATCAAGGCTGTTGCACAAAAAATGAAAGATTTCGATGAAGTTATTAAGAAGTTTTACGAATCTGGAACCCCTATTGATTGGAATTTTTTGAGTGATTATTTGCATAAAATCCGAAACATCGAAACGATGTGAATAACTTGTAATCTTTGACATTTAAATATCTCCTAAAATTGCGTTCATGTTCTTAGCAATCGCGATATACATCTGCCAATAGAGTTACAAGTATTTTTGGCTCCTGTCAATATCGCCTGCTAATTTTTCTCCAACCCTCTACGTATAAAAAAATTCCATTAAGCCAAAACCAGCATTTTTATTCGTTCAATCTTTCTAAAATAAAAAAAATAAATTATTATACGACTTTATAATACTTATCAATTTCCATGGCAGGAACACTCCCTTGTTTTTGCAGCATATATAACAGTTGCATAAAAAACGTAAGTAATGAATCTCGATTACACCATTCATATTTATCACCTCTCAACAAAAAAGTTTTATCTTCAATACAGCATCCTATATCAATTCGACCATTGTCAGTGGTATCCACCTTTAGAGAACATAATTTTGTTTTCCAATTGTTCTGAGTAGTTAACAAACCTCCAATGATATGAAACGGTGCACGACCAGGTTTTTTTCACTATTACAAATTACCGGAGCGCCTCGTCCTGTAAAGTTTTCTAACTGAAGCGATTTTATTCTGTGCGTATTCAAAATTTCTTTTGCTAAACACTGGCTTGACTTCAAAAACAGCGTAAACGCTCTCCGCCGGAATATATGTATTTTCTCCAGATTTGAAAAATAATGGAGAAAAATATGTATCATATATAGCTATATCAATTTGTTCACTGAAATTTTCTTTACTATCTATAACAAAAATTTTATCGCAACAATATCTTGAAGGTAAAAAACACTTGAAAAATTCCCGCCAAGCGTTTTCTGTGTTGTCACCTTGAGCTACCGAATGAGATAAAAATAATTTCAATATTGCCATCATTTCGTCTTGTTTATTCCGGAACAAATTACTAAGTGACATTTTTTTGGGACAATTCATATTTTTTAATAAAAACGGTTATTAAAACAGGAATTTAACTGATTGGTCTTTAAGTATTGTAAACACTTTTTTGCATAACTAATTACCAACAGTTTTTCTTTATTATCCATATCGTCTGAAACGACGTTACTTTGATTCCCAATATCTCTTAGTGCAGTATTTCCAAACTTCTCAGAGAGATACTGTAAAATTAAACCAAAAGCTCTACGAAGAGGAGATACTGTAAAATTAAACCAAAAGCTCTACGAAGAGGAATATTCTTATTAGTACCAAGTGTGTCTAAAACGGACAATTCGAGGTTTATTGACGGAAAATCTAAGCGCCAACAATTTCTCCATACTTTAATCAGCCTTATGTAAGGAGCACAACCAGAGCGCCTTACATTGTCTATTTGTTTTTGAACATTCGTCTTCGTCCATGATTGTGTTTTATTTTTCCATATTGTGTGATAGTCAGAGTACTCATTCTGTTGTTTCCCTGGCACTATATCAATACTGGGGTCACCTAAAGTCAATCCAATTGACACATTTTGTTTACGGACAGCTTCATGACCGAAAAAGATCGCTAAACAATCGTGCAAATCATTAAAAATCTCACACATTGATTTTGTGTATGAATTCTTAATTGAGATAAAAAAGTCGTAGTCAGATGAGCCTTTTACAGCAGTTTCTTTTGCTAAAGAGCCTGCAAGAAATATTCTATCTATATGTGGGCTAAGCTCTTTACATGCTTGTTCAATTACTGATTGAACTGCGCGCAAATTAGTGATTGCAACTCTGTCCTCTAACGAATCCATTGTCTCTTGTCGCAAAACGCTCGCCAAAAATCTTTCAGCTTGTAAAATTAAGTAGTTATTATTTGCATTCTCTAACATTTGTTGTTGATACATAAAAGGACGATACTTTGCTTCAGTTTCCAGTAACTCTGCTTGTGCTAATTTAGCTCTTCCTTCAGTTAGCATATAGAAAATAGAAATCCGCATCCATCATTGCTTTACGTCTATCATTGTCTAACTGTGCTTGTTGCCACATGCCTATTGAGCTATAATGATTATAGTTTTTTAAGTTTCTGATTTCAAACTTCAAAATATGAAAAAAAAACGTAACTTGTGGCAGGCATTGCTGGATAAGCGGGAAGGGCTAATAAAAGGGGATATATACATATATAAGGCTCGTACACCTTCTGGGGATCGTTATAAACGGATTTACGACAGACAGGTAAATTTAATTCATTCACAGTATATACATCCGAATTTGAGGAGGTTAGCAAAAGCTACGGATGAAGGGGCTAAGTATTTGATGTGGTTAGGGGGTACAAGAAGTTGTAAAACAAGCTCAATGATGCAACTTTGTGGGTGGCATGCTACTGGAGTTTATCCCGATGGAGTAACGACGCATCCGAAGAATGAGACACCTTATACATATGACGGTTACAGGTATATGCGCCCTGTTCGTATTTTGGTTGTAGCTTTAACTAATAACATGGCGAGAGATATTTTACAAGAATATTTATTAAAAGGAGTAGCTAACCGTCCGGCGGATATACCAACAGTTTCTAGTTATACGGCAAAACCTGGAGTACGTGGGTTATATGAAAAAATACAGGTGCCGCATTTTACTAATGGTGTTTATGATGGAAAGAGCGAGATTATTTTTAAATCTGTAGAGGAAGGAGCGAAAAAATTTCAAGGATATAACGACATAGACTGTATTTTTATGGATGAGGAGCCAAATTATGACGTATTTAAAGAATGCCTTAACCGTTTGGCTGTTACAGATGAAAATAAAAAAACCTTCTTATTTTTATCTCAATGGCCAGTAAATGGCAAGTCTGAGGTTGTTAATTTTTTCTATCAAAATAAAGAAAAAGATAAAGTTTGTGATCACACTTTTTATACACAGTCAGGATGGCGTCAAAATCCTTTTATACCTCCCGAAGAGATAGAAGTAATGAAACTTAACTTCCCTGCTTGGGAGTTACCTGCGCGTATGGATGGGATACCGACATTTGGACGGAGTAAAGTTTTTGGGTTTTTGCTTACTGATGCCAGTAATATAATAGTTGACGATATTGATTTTAATAGCATTCCGAATAATTGGAATTTAATAGGAGGAGTTAACCCATCAGCAACGAGTAACGGAACGTGGGGAGCTTGTCTATTAGCTGAGGATCCAACAACAAGGGGTAAAAATGTGTCTTCTACAGAAGACCCGACTATAAATATAGGAACTGTGTACATGATTAGGGATTATCTTGTTACTGATAATGTTTTAAATGAACATGGCGCCAATTTACGAACATTATTTAATCACCTCCCTGGTATCCCTCTAGTTTGCGACCCTGCAGGAGGGGGAGAAAATGCAGAACGTCAAAGCGCATTAGAATACCTAAGAGATACGGAAAAACTAAACATTTTAGTTGCTGAGAAAGTTAACCAAGCTAAAAACAGAGCAATTCAGAAAATTTGGATGTTACATAGTCGAGGCAAGTTTAAGATTTGTCGAGGCTGTGTTAATGCTCTTGAACAATTTGAGCAATATGCACGAGATGAAAAGAACCAAATTATTAAAGAAAATGATCACATAATAGATGCTTGTTTTTATGCTTTAAATAAAATTGATAATGCTTGTTGTAAAGATGTGTTATATTCAAATAGATGTAGAGGCTTTTTTACTATTACTAACTAAATTTAGAACATATGAAAACATTAAAAGAACTCGACCAAGTATATCGAAGAATGGTTTTTAACCCATTGTTTACGAAGTGGAGACTGAAACACACATACGCGATGGGTTTTTATACCGGGAATAATGATATTAGGAGCAGTGTACGAACAAAGTTAACTGACGGAAAAGTAGATATATTTTCATGTAACCTAATTGCTCCTACAGTAAATGCATTATTAGGCACGGAGATACAAAATGAATACAGAATAAAAGTAAGTGTTTCAAATAATACTGATGAAGCAAGGGACTTTGAAGATGGGATTAATCAATATTTTTGTAATTTACAAAATAAGCCATTGTTTGAAAACAATATACGTATGGCGTTAAAAGACGCTATAATTGGTGGGATAGGTTTTGTTGAAATACATTATAAAAATCATGAGCCACTAGTTGATTATATTAACCCTTTAAATATTGTTATAGATTTTAATGATACTACACCTTATTTTGATAGGCAGTATCAAATTGTTACATGGGAGGATTTACCGAAAGAAGAAATAAAACTACGATATGGTGTAAATAACTATAAAAAACTGGAATTTAAGTATAATGATGAAGATTATCAATACCTATCACAAATTGAAAACAGGGTTTCCGATACAATGTGTAATTGTGAATATAAAAATCGTGTTTTTACTGTACGTTATTTAGAGGTTGTGACTGGATGGGAAGGAACGTTAAATGATGCGGAACAAGATTCGGAAATTATTAGAACCATTGACCCGAAATTTGCCGTCAAATTAAAAAAATTATCTCAGGTTCAGGTGACAATACCATTTGAAGCGGTTATTTGCCAAGGGAAGGTATTAAAAAATGAAATAGTTTGTCCGTTAGTTGTTAATGGACAGTTACCAGTTATTATGATGGTTTGTCAAAAAGATGAGAAGTCTCTGCCTACTGGGATAGTGGAACAAATAATTCCACTTCAAGAAAGTTTTAATATTTCTCTTTCAAGAAATATTAGCTATGCTAATACGACGAGAACCTTTATTACTTTGCAAAATACGAATGACAGGGAAGCGCTAAGGGATAATGTTGAGTCTGTTATTGCCCCAAATGCTGTTTCTGTTTTAAGCCCAGGAGATAAAGTGGACGTTGTTACACCTAATAATGAAGTTGCGCAGCAACGGGAGCTAATGCGTGAATGCTCTGAATTGATAAAGCGTGCAAGCGGAGTTGAGGATGAGACAAAAGGGATACAAACAAATGCTGTTTCAGGTGTTGCACAAAGACAAAGAGATATAAGTAGTTTACGAACGAATGCTTTTATATTTAACAACTTTAGCATTTTTAAAAAACGGATTGGCGAAATGATATATTAGAACAACTAAAATACAGTTATGATACAGATATAATAATAAAATTAATGGATAATGAAGAAAGAGAAGGAATTGTACTCAATGAATTGATAGAATTTGAAAACGGAATGCAAGAAATACGTAACGATATAACAAAGCAAAAATGGAATGTTTCAATAGAAGAAGCACCAGCAAACAGTACATTAAGAGAGTATAAAAAGAACGAGTGGCTTTGAGTTGCTTAAAACGCCAAATGTCTTGCCTATTATTATGAAATCCAAAACATTATTAGGCAATTGGTTTTCGAACCCTAGTAAAATAATAAAGGAATTACAAGAAAGCAGTGCCCCATCCGAAAATAATCAAAACCTTCAGTTTCGGACGCAAAGCGTTCAAAAATAAATTTTCGGACGCAACGCGTTCAACAGCTTCGCTATCGGAGCCTACGGCTTCATTAGCTTCGCTAACGGAAACTAAATTTTCATTAACTCTGTTTGTATCATGCATTATACCAAAAATGTATTGGAGGAAATTATGATTACCGGAATTATAGGCGTTGGTGCATTGATACTTGGTTTGATTTTGGAAGGTGAGGGAAGATTAGGCTGTAAAGCTACGTTGCAAACGGTGAATAAGGATAAAAAGGATATGCACCGGATTATCAAAACTGGGCATTATCGACATCCACCGTTTGATTTCAGATTTCATGTAACTCCAATAACAAACGCTATAATTTCCGGCTTCGGAAAATTAAGCGAAGTTGAACGAAATAATGTCAAAATAAAGAATTTAAAAGATGCTATTATGATCAAAAATTTTACAGGGATTAGATCTGAATTTAATAATATTTTAGAAACAGTTAAATTAAGCGGATCCCAACAATCCAAACTTGAATCAACTGCCATTCTGAATAAAATTACAGAATTTAGATTGCGCCCACATCCTCCATTTGGTCATCCGCCTCGTTCTCTTCACTCAGATCTTGCAGGTCATGTTATGCCTCTACCATCTCGTGGATATTCTTCTCATACTTTACACAGCGAAATTTCTCCTCATGATCCGTACTGGTCAAAACCCGAAACGTCCAATAAAATTAAAAATATTTTGACACAAAGACTCGTTATTTCTTAAAATATTTTTCACTAACTTAACTTCTCTTGTTTATAACCTTCTTTTTATAATAACTCGTTAAGTTCATTTCCTTCTTTTTCAAAATTCCAAAATGCAATTTACCCTTCTTTTTTATTTGATTATCTTTTTTTAAACAACACGTTCCCATTCTTTTTATTTATATGGATCTCTTTAGAATAAACATCTTTGATCCATGCATACATATAATATATATAAAGACGGCATGTCTCAGACTTACTTTCCC
>CACZTP010000007.1 GCA_902784055.1 uncultured Pseudomonadota bacterium | reverse complement strand
AAACTGTTGAAGATATAAAACAAGATTCAACTGACAATAAGCCTGATAATCTTAATAAAGATGCAGTAAACGATCTTACTGATGATTTTAGTATTCTTAGCAATAAGAGAAAATAAAATATTTTTCACTGAGTTATGCCATCCAAGCTACTTGTGCTAAAGCCTTGATCTAGCCTGTTGTATTACTGTTATTTTGTTAGTAGTACTTGATGTTAATGTTTTTAAATTTACATTTCCACGAAAAGCATCGTTTGCCAAACTAGTGCATTCGGGAGCATTAACAGTAGTTATGTTTGGGTGAGCATAGTTACTACCACCAAAAACACATGATCCTATAGATTTGACATTAGGTAAATCCAAGGTTCCGTTTAAGCTTTCTCCTTTATTATATACAAAAGCCCGAGTTTCTAATATTTCAACAGCAGGTAAATTTAACTCTTTAAGACTGTATGGATCATAAAACGCCTCAGCTCCAATAGTTTTACACTTTTGTAAAGTTAATTTTTCCATAGAACGCCAACGACTGAAGCTTTCTTTACCTATTACTAAACATTCTGGCATTTCTACTTCTTTTATTTTAGTTTGACCACTTGCATCAGTCATTTTAAAGGCATAATTTCCTACTTTTGTAAGTTTTGGAGCAAAAAATACATTATCATTTTCAATCTTTGACAAGTCTCCAAATTTCTTCAAAGAAATATCAGTTTCAAATGCTGATATACCTATTTCAATAACATTAGGAACATCAACCATTGCTAATCGCTTGCATTGGTAAAAAGCCTTATCTCCTATTTTTTTTACATTCTTAAAACTTACCTCTTGCAAGTTTTCATTACAGTAAAATGCTTTTTGATTAATAGTTTCACACTGTGGCATATCAACTTTAGTTAAATTTGTACATCTATGAAACCCCCAAGTATCAATTGTTTTTACACTTGGAAAGTATACTTCTTTCAATTTTTGTGAATACTCAAAACATTCAAATGCTATTCTTGTAGCCCCTAATGCTCCGTAGTACTCTATTTTCCTTGCATTTGAACGTTGCCCCTTATATATTTCACCTGTATACGTTGTTGGTAATTGTACATGCGTAAGATTTCCCGATACGCTCAAATTGTCTATAATTGATAAAACATTTTTCCAATCGCTACTAGTTGCTGATGCTAGCGTATTACCATACATAAATAGTTTTTTTAATGACTTATACTTACTTAATGTGCTTATATCCTTTAACTTATTGCAATCTATTAAATAGACCTCGCTTACATCGCTTGGAATTACATCTAGTGATTGTATATTAACTCCTAGAAACTTACCATTGCGTGAAACAAAACATTCATTGTGCTCCCCAACAAGTTCTATATCTTTTAAATATGATGTTTTATCTAAGAATTCAAAAATACTATTAATATCTTTTTGAAAAACTTCATCAGAATTTCCAGATGTAGCGTTATATCTTATAAATTGTAATTTTTTATACTGTGTAATATCTCCTAAACCTGTGAATTGAGGGCAGTTATCTATTGTTATTTTTTTAACTGATGGGTCGAGCAACTTTAATGATGTTATCCCGACACCCACGTACTCTTGCGTGTCCTTATTGTACTCTTCACGCGTAGCTATACCTGATTGTGATGAAGTATCGAGTTTTGCAACGTAAATATATTTATATCCAGCCGTATTAATTGTTGCCATATCTTGCGAATATGATTTGTTATTATTTGATTCATAATCTTCTCTATCACTGAACAGTACTTCATACTCGCTAGGTATCTTTATTGATTTAAAAGCGCCAAGTTCCGATATTAAATACCCCTGAGGTTTCAGTGTCTGGGCAGTTCCTTGATAATTAGTTTCCGTATACACAGTGACGTCCGTAACATCTACATTATTTTGATCAATACTATTTTTTGTGATTAGACTATCACTGTTGTCTGCAACAATTGGTGTGTTAGGAATGGTTTTGTTATCATCTAAAACAGTTTCATCAACGGTATCATCGGTCTTTTCAGTACAATAACAAATCGTTAACGAAGATATTGATAAAAACATCAAACATATAGATTTTATAGGCATACAAAGCCTGTCCAATATACTTTACCGGCTTATTTTACGAAGCAAACACCTAAAAAAGAATTAATAACAATAATCAGCTTACGCAGTTAAAATTTAAACACTATTTGTTGTAATAGCAATTGTGCTTCCAAACTGAACAGATTACCTTTTGCCAACAATTATTACACTCCAACTATTCGGTTCAATTTGATTGGTTATTTTAATGCGCTTGTTTTAAAACTGAGTTTTTTCATTACAGAAAGTTGACACTACAAAAAAGCACATGTTACAATTACCTGGATGTACATATATACATGGTGATTTAATGGAATTAAAAGCTACATACAATCTTCTTATTTTATTGCTTATATATTCGTTCAGTTGCGTATGCGTCAAAGGAATTGAAGCTGTTTATGATACAAGCCTTAACATGGCTGTAGTATTTAATAATATGTGGACGGCGACGATTGAAACAATCTTTTTATCGCTTGTTGTAACTGTCTGTGTCTGGTTTAATCGACCGTCTAAAAATGGTAATACAATTTCTGCTGGGTTGTCTACTGCCACTCTTGTTTTTAATACAATATGGTTCGTCGGGTTAACAGTTGTTGTTATGGGCAATCTATCTGGCTTTGGTAACATTTTAGTTGGTAAACTTAAAACAGCTCCGTTTTTATGGGGTGCCGTTGTAAATATTGTAGCTGTAGTGTTGTATTGCCTAAGTTTCTTCACAGTTGAGAAATATGGAACAAACACTTTATACAAAACAATTGTTTCGGGGATGGCTACTATATTTTCAATTTCTAGTGTGATTTTTTCAACATCGTATATGCCGATAAATGTAATGCAAGCTGTATACAAAGATGGCAAATGTCATGAGTTGTTACAGGCGCTTGAAAGTGAAATAAAGGCAAATCCAAATTTTGACCCTAACCTATCTTCATGGGCGGAAAGTTCAGAACATTATGTTTCAGAAGACACCAAAAAAGATCTTGAAACTGCTGTACAAGCTGGAGATATTAACGTTTTAGTCATTGATGATACTCATATTAAAATGACTTGGAAAAGACACATAGACCCTGAAGAGCTCAACAAATTGCCTGCTACAAATGAAATACTAAATAGTTATAAGAGATGGCATGATTGGGGATGCTTTTATAAACAAACGGAAAAAGTCGTTGAAATGACTGAAAAGATAAAAAAAGAAAAAAGTAGTAAAAATGTAATAGCAGAAATTAAAAAATGATGTTAATTCTATGCGGTTTTAGAAAAATATAAAATATTTTTTAGAAATTGCGGAGACGTTATTAGTTAGTTAATATTTTTTGCAAAATTAATAAAGGCAATATAGTTCTTCAAGACAAACAGTTACAAGTATTAAAATAATATACAACGTTACGGTTATTTTTAGATAAATTTGCTCCAAATTGGATTTTTAAGTTTTGATACGAGCTCCATATGGCGAATGTTTTCTGCCTCAGATATTACAGACAACGGACGATATTTAAGAGTTGAATGTTTTGGTTTTATATAACTGGACGTAACTGTTACATCTACATTGTCGTCAATTTCGTCAACGAAAATGTTTTTCTGCACGCGGTCAACAGACATTATTACGTACACTTGAGCTAAAAGATTGGCGTCAATTAACGCACCATGCTTACTTCTTATTGTTGAGTCTACAGAAAATTTTTTACAAAGGGCATCAAGAGTTGCTGGAGAACCTGGATATTTCTTCCGGGCTATATCTAATGTATCAACTACGCTATTAGCATCAAGTTTAGTTGATCCTACAAGTTCAAGTTCGTAATTAAGAAAGCCCATGTCAAATTTCGCATTGTGTATTACCAGCCGATCATTTTTTACAAAATTTAAAAAACCTTCATAAACATCAATGAATTTTCCAAATTGTTTAAGGTAATCATATGTCAATCCAGTAATACGTTCGGAATCGAGGCTTAATTCTCGTTCGGGATTGATATACACGTGATACGTATTGCCCGTTAACTCTTTGTCAATTATCTCGACACAACCTATTTCAGTAATTCTGTCTCCATCTTCATATGAAAGCCCAGTCGTTTCCGTATCCAATGCAATTTCTCTCATGTTAGGTATGAGTTGCAACCCTTTTTGTAGTTTACTTTTTTAACCCTTTAAATTATAAAACTTTTTGTTGAAAATAACTTAATAATCGTTAAAAAATGGTCAAAAACAATACTAAAACGAAACACTTTATGTTAATAACGTTGTATTCAAATTGAGTTTTTAATTTGATGTTTGAACTAGAGTTACAATAATTACAATAACTCGTTTAGTCCATTTTAGGAGTAAATTTATTCTGAACGCTTATTTTTATATATCGAACAGGTGCATATGGATGAGATGGAGTAGTAAGTGTCCTAGTTGTGCCGTTAGCCCAAATAAAGCATCCCTGAGAATACTTTTTGATCTTTTGAGGGATGGACACCCAGTTAATCTGAAAATGTTCTATATCGCCCGAAAATCCCAAATTACGCTGTATTGTTTTTATAATAGTTCTCCCTTTGCTTTTTGTTGCTGTCAAAAATTTTCCGTTATGGACACAACATATAACCTTTTGCTCTGGGAAAATTATGCATATTGGATTTTTTTCAAATATCCACATTAAAAAACCAACTATTGATAAAAATGATCCTGAATGTCTCAATTCTGTTTTGCATAAACAAAGTATAATACCCCCGATTATCATAATGTACAAGGTATTGATGTGTGGAGACTTAATCGTAATATCTGAATAAGGTAAGTTTGAACAAAAAGTTAAAACAGATACCAGTTTGTTTATAACAAATGATAAAGCACTTACTAACCATGTAATATTACCTGCGGTAACCAAGCATAGTAAACCGATTGGAGCTATAAGGAATGAGACAATAGGAATTGCTACTAGGTTCCCAATAGTCCCGCATAAACTTAATCTATTGAATGTTGCAATTGATATTGGAGTTGTCGCTATTGTTGCAATAACTGTTGTGATTAATGCAGATAATATATAAATTAATATTTTACATATAAAATTATTTGTGTATACTCGCTTAAGCATTTTGCCAAAACGTTCATAAAAAGCAACTAACGCTACAACGGCACTAAATGACAATTGAAAGCTTACTGAAAATAACGCCCCAGAATTAATTAACAGGATCAAAAACGCCACAAGAGATACGTTTCTCATAGAAATTACTGTACGCCCAAACATAAGCCCAATAAGCCCTGTTGATGACATTATGTACGCCCTTGTAGCTGATGGTGAAAACCCAGATAGCCCTAGATAACAGCCTGTTAATAAGATCGTTAATATTGCTGTTATTTTCTGTGGATTTGTTTTTAATGAAAAATTACTTATATACAAAAATATTTTAAAGAGGCATAAATAGATTATAGTCGCAACAAGACTCATATGCAATCCAGAAATTGCTAGTATGTGAGCTGTTCCAGATTTTATAAATACATCTCTGACATTTGTAGGTATTGATGACTTATCTCCAGTTACTAATGCACTTGCGATTCCTCCTGTAATTGCCCCTAATTTTGCAATTGTTTTTTGGGTTAAACTACGACGCCAATTATTAAAAAAATCTTTATATGTCGTTGTTCCTGTTTTATTAAGTTTAAAGGCAATGCCTGATGCGTCCAGTCTTTGCAACGCATAAAATTGTTTTTGATTAAAGGAAGACGGAATTACTGCTTGTCTAAAAGGTGTAAAACGACCAAAAACAGAGACTTTATCCCCTGGTTTTATATTTTTGGTCAATCTTTGTGAACATGTCATTTTAGCTGTTTTTACGAAACTTAATTTATTGTGTTTTGTTTTTATATTTTTAAACGTAATGCGTTGCATATTTTTCATAACCGGATGCGTTTCATCAATATAATCAACAATCGCTTCAAAATGTAACGTACATTCTTTTACTATGTATTGTTTATTTGTTAATAATTCAGTTCTAAAAATTCCTCCTGTTTGGGCTATATAAAATCCCAATGCTAATAATAGCATCGCATTTTGCCAAAGTTTTATTTTGCGTAAAATAAACGCCATTATTAATGTCAATAAAAATACTAACCAATTGGGATTGTTTACGCCTATTAATATTCCTATCCCTAAAATGACGGGCGCGAATAAGGCAGGTTCTTCTAAGAAAAACCGATCTGTAAGTGCCATTTGTTGTCGCTCTTTTTCCAACTTAGCTGATATTACAGTTCCATGCTTAAAGATCGGTTACCTCAACACAATCGTTTTTCCTTCTTATATATATATTGTTGTTGTTGTGTCGTGGAAAAAATTGTTGATAAGTGCTTCAACATATTGGAAATTAAGGACTTTGCCTGTTGATAAATTGTTGATAACCTGTTGATAACCTGTTGATAAGTTGTTGATAACTTTTTTATCAATTCGAGTAAAAATGGATTTTTTGCTCAAAAGTCACTTTTAACAGAAAAACAAAATTTTATACATGCAACTTCCAATATAATAAAAAATTATTTTATGGTATGATTTTGACTGTTGTGTTAAATTCTTCGGTTAAACAACCTTAAAGTGTTAATCTCGGAAAAGTTATCAACAACTTATCAACAGGTTATCAACAACTTGTTAACAGTTTGGAATGGATGCTTAACCAATTTTTAACCATTGATGAGTTATCCAGGAAAAAGTTACATAACTTAAAGAGTTAATAATGTTTAAAAAGTTAAGTTTAATGCTATTAACAGTAAGCTGTTCTTATGCTATGGACAGTTTGTCAACCAATAATATAAACAACAGCGATATAAAACAAAACATTGAAGAAGTCAAACAGACCTCAGAAGTAAACAACATCACAGACAAGTTTAATGACCTTAATATAAACAAAACTGTACAACAATTAAATAATATTAATGCCGAAGGCAATAAAGCAAATAATAAAGATGAAATCTTAGATGAAGAAAAAGAAAATAAAAATATTTTCTTTTATGAGCCTGATAGTGATAGTTCTATCAAAATTAGTAATAGAGCATATAAAAACACTATTTCAAAACAAAACAATAAAGATAAAATTGATATTAGTAACAACAAGATTCAAGAAAACCTTAACTTAAAAAATTTCAATTTAAATATGTTTAGCCAAAATAAAAAACAGATCAAATTGTTTGATAAGGAAAAACAGCATTGTAAAGATTTCAACTCAAACAGGATTATTGATAATTCATCAAATAAAAACAGTACAAACAAAAATATAAGAAACTTTAATAGTTTATTTGATGATAAAGTAGATATTGATTTATTAGCTAAAGAAGATTTAGATACTGCGGTTATGTATTCTGGGGTAGACAACATAAAAGAACTTTTAAGTTGTTTCCCTGATAACGATCGTGCCTGTAAGATTGAGGGGTATGAATATAATTGGATTAAAATTGATACAAAAAATCAGTTTTCCCAAGCGTGTCAAGAATTTTTACAAAAAGTAATTAAAAACCATAAAATAACTGAACAAATGATGTCTAATTTTTGTAATTCAGATTATTTTTATAACTGTATAAAAATGGATATAGAACCATTTTCGGTTTTAGAAGACGTGTATAAATCAAATATAAATATAGGATATATATCAAAGTCTGATACTGAGTTTTTAGATGGACAAATACGTCATTTGTCCCGATTTGTGCCAGCTCGTACAAAGAAAATTAAGCAACATTGGTACAGCATGGCATCGTTGCAGGAACAATTACATATAAGTGATATAGAAGCGTCGCAAGTTTACTGGGATAGCTACTGGAGTAATTACTCACTGCATAATAAATAATATTCGCAAATATTAAACAAAAAGGGTGCAAATGCGCCATTTAATTTTTCAAACATCTGAGTATGAAAAAATTTTTGTTACAAATTTTCACAGGTGTTACGGTATCAAGAGGTATAGTAACAACCTGTTGACCAATTGTTAGAAATTTTTGTATATTAGCAGTCGGAAGGGGTGAGTGCTGAAAGGCACTCGTTACAGTTACAGGAGTTAAATATGAGTTTAAAGTTTAAACCTCTTTTTGACAAAGTACTTGTTGAGAGAGTTGAGGCAGATGATAAAACTGCCGGTGGGTTGATTATTCCAGATACAGCCAAAGAAAAGCCTATGCAAGGGAAGGTCATTGTTGTCGGAAATGGAAACCGTAATGAAAAAGGTGAAACAATTCCTATGACAGTAAAAGCAGGTGACACTGTTTTATTCGGCAAATGGGCAGGCAATGAAGTTAAAATTGAAGGTAAAGACTATTTGGTTGTCAAAGAGTCTGATATTATCGGTATTTTTGAGTAAGGAGGTACATTATGAGTGCAAAAAAAATATTGTTCAATGAGGAAGCACGCAATAAAATAGTTGCGGGCGTTAACACATTAGCTGATGCTGTAAAAGTAACATTAGGTCCTAAAGGACGTAACGTTCTTATAGAAAAAGCATACGGAGCACCGCAGATAACAAAAGATGGTGTTACTGTTGCCAAAGAAATTGAGCTTAAAGATAAATTGGAAAATCTTGGAGCTGCAATGATAAAAGAAGTTGCTAATAAAACTTCTGATTTAGCAGGCGATGGAACTACAACATCAACTGTTTTAGCTCAAGCCATTGTTAAAAAAGGCATCAAATCCGTAACAGCGGGCGCAAACCCTATGGATTTGTTAAAGGGAATTAATATGGCTGTTAGCTCAACAATTGAATTTTTAGATAAGCATTCGAAAAGTATTTCAAAAAGTGATGAAATAGCTCAAGTTGGAACAATATCAGCTAATGGCGATACTGAAATAGGCAAAATGCTTGCTGAAGCCTTTGATAAAGTCGGTAAGGAAGGCGTTATAACGATTGAGGAGGCCAAGTCATTTAAAACAGAACTCGATGTGGTTGAGGGAATGCAGTTCGATAGAGGATACGTATCTCCTTATTTCGTGACAAATTCGGAAAAAATGATCGCCGAGCTTGATAATCCGTTTATTTTCCTTTATGATAAAAAGTTATCAGGACTACAGCCAATGGTAAAAATGCTTGAAGCTGTTGTTCAATCAGGAAGACCATTATTAATAATTGCTGAAGATATAGAAGGTGAGGCATTAGCGACATTGGTTGTTAACAAACTCCGTGGCGGTCTTAAAGTGGCTGCGGTTAAAGCTCCAGGGTTTGGTGATAGACGTAAAGCAATGCTTGAAGATATAGCGGTATTAACTGGTGGAACTCTAGTGTCTGAAGATGTCGGAATTAAACTTGAAAATGTAACTTTGGCAATGCTTGGAACTGCTAAGAAAGTCCGTATTACGAAAGATGACACAACTATAATTGAAGGTTCTGGCGACAAAGGTCAGATTAAAGATCGTTGTGCTCAAATCCGTGCTCAGATAGAAGACACAAAATCAGATTATGATAAGGAAAAACTTCAGGAGCGCTTGGCTAAATTGTCAGGTGGTGTCGCTGTAATTCGCGTTGGCGGAGCAACTGAAGTAGAAGTAAAAGAGAAAAAAGATCGTGTTGATGATGCTTTACATGCAACGAAAGCTGCTATCGAAGAGGGTATATTGCCAGGTGGAGGCGTTGCTTTATTGAGAGCTATAGCTGAGCTTGACAGTTTGAAACCTGAGAATGAAGATCAAAAAACCGGTATTGAAATAATCCGACAGGCAATACAAGTTCCTACACGCCAGATAGTTTCCAATGCGGGTCTTGATGGAGCTGTTGTCGTTAATGAAATTTTGAAAGATAAAGATTTTAACTACGGATATAACGCTGCAGATAATACATATGGAGACATGATGAAAGCAGGAGTTATCGATCCTACAAAAATCGTCAAAGCTGGTTTGAAAAATGCAGCTTCAGTTACTGGATTATTGCTTACAACTGAATGTGTAATAGCTGAAGACCCGGATAATCAGAAGGAGCATAATCACGACATGCCAAATCCTGGTATGGATATGTATTAATAATTGATTTATCATCTCTACCCACGCTTACTGCGTGGGTATTTTTACAATTACATTTGTCATAGCAATTGTTAGTTTATGCTAATCTGAGTGTCTTGGGAGTGTTTTTAAAAAATTCAATTTAGTTAAAATTTGGTTAAAATTTTAATTTTTGTTATATAATTACTCAAGGGGAGACATTTTGAGGAAAAAATGACAAAAACAAAAATAACATTAGGTTTTTGTATAGTGTATACAAATTGTATCAGTATACTATTTTCTATGGAAAAACAATGTGAGGAGAATCGGCAATTAATTAAGGTTGAAGGAACTTTGTCTTCTGATTTTGGAAACAATGAAATTAATACTATTAGTGAATCACACAAATTTAATCTACAAACATTAAATGGGCAACCAAGCGATAGTAGAGGAAAAAAGTTTGAAGAAGAGCCTGAAAATTATATATATAAACAAAATAATAAATTAAGCGTTAAACAACATTATAAAGAAGATATTCCTATGCCTATTTTCAAGACAAATTTACCAGATGATGGTGAATGTCATTTTGTAAATTTAAGAAATCCGGTAAAAATAGATGAGTTTAATAATAAATTAATTTCTGAAATAAAAGCAAGAAACGATAAAGATGTTTATATTACGAAAGTAGCCGACAATATTGAAGATGCAAACACATATAATATTAAAACACCAACTTTTTTTAACTCGAAAAAACAAAACGACTGTATTAAATCTGTAGGCATGCAGAGTTTGGATACAATAAATTTAAGTCAAAATAACATTAATAATAATTTGTTGAGTAATTCCAAATTTTTAAATAGCAAAATAGATGTGTTAAATTTAAATAAAACACATGAGCATAAAAGTCAATGTAAATTTGAATCTGAAATTTCTGATATTAAAGTCACCGTTCTTAGTAGGCAACAAATCAAAAACATTAAAATGTACATGAAAAAATTAGCTTTAACTGAATATGATGATAACGGGGGTGGTTACTCACACCATCTTGGACTTGGAATAAATAATCCTAAATTAATTGAAATTTGGAAACCTTTTGCAAACAAAAATGTTAAGACTATAATCCCAATTCTTAAAAAAGCAGGGTTTATAGTTTTTAAGCATGGTGGTCATAGTTGTATTTCGTTGCCAAAATATAAAATTGCTCCAGACAATAAAAAAACCTATGAAACTCGTACTTGGAAGGATAATGCTGACAAAAATATATCACAAGACAAAAAGGGAAAATAATATGGGAAGAACTAGTATAAAAAAAGTATTATTTTTAATTTTTACAATAACAAACATTTTTATGTATGCCGGCGGGGTATACGCAATGGACGAAAGTGTGCCTTATAAGAACAACAATTTACAAGATAACAAAGATATTAATGAATCGTTATATAAAATAGATGAAGAAAGTTTTGTCGGCATAGACAAGATTATTTATGAAGAAGATAAAGATCTATCTTTGTCAAAGAATGATATTAACAATTCATGTGAGGAAGTAGAATCAAACGGTGAACATTTGGGCGAGCAAATGGACTTTTTTATTCCAAGTGAAAATATCTTTATAAAAAAGCCGATTTGTGATAAAAACAATTTTATAAATGTTGATTACAGCATAGTTAGTCAAGCGACAGATTTCTATAAAAAACATCTTCAAAAGTTTTACTTTAATAAAAATTCTAGTAAAACTTTTAATGATCAGTTTTATTTGTACTTAAAGTCATCTTTTGTAAATGCTTTGAGCATTCTTGTTAGTGATATAAGCCATGCACAAAAAAATAGTAACTGCAATAACTTCGAAAAACTTGAAAACAACCTACAATCTAATACCGCAAAAATACAGAACCTTTATTTCCAATTAATTGATATAACATCAAATTACATAGTTACACAAAATACTTTACCTCAACAAGTTGCTGAAATGTGGGAAACATTTGTTGATATTTGCCAAAAAACATTGATAAATTTACCATATGAAGAAAAAAACACTATAAAAGATAAACTCACATCGGTATTTGTTAATATAGTCCGACCTAAATGTTTTGATGTTGACTCTTTTATTTCTTCCATTATTAATGAATGTAGACTTAATAGATCAGGTAGTGTGACAAAAAAAATCTTGAACTACGAATCGTGGAATAATCTTTTAAAAGATACTGGTTGGTATCGTTTTTTAAGTTTTTGTTATACCAAAGCTGAAAAAATGTGTATGTGGAAAGACCTTTATTATATAAATAAAATCTATAATAATGATGTTTTTTTATTTCGTTCAAATATAGTGCTTCAAAGATTGATAAAAACGCTCATTCAAATGCAACATGAATTGTTGATGCGCAATATTCAAATTTCTTACAAAAACAAAATTTACTTTGATTACAAAGATGCCTCATTTGGGAGTGTCCCAAAAGGTAAAAGTTGCCCTCCACTTTATATTATCATTAACATGCTCAATTACGCTTCTTTTTCAATGACATATGTTAATACAGAAGAAGATGTTAAATCCGAAGATAGTTATACACACAGAAACAATAATATATAGCATGAGTAGCTATACATTTTGATTCCATATATAAATAAATGTATTGATACAAAAATGATCAATACATTTAGCGTGGCATATCATCAAATAGTCTTTGCATGATCTTGCCATTATATGTTAATAATGTTGAGTTAATTATTTCATCATCAATTTTATCTAAGCTATTATTTAGAAATGGCTCAATATACTTTATAAAATTAAATACATTTTTTGCGTAAAGCACTGATGCCGATTTTGGGATATTACTTAATATATTGTCAAAACGTAATATAAGAGGTTCAATTGTTTCTAAAATTTCACAATTTCCGCCATGTTTTGCTGTTATATCGACAATAACAGCATCGTGTTTCATTAGTGATAGTAAATCCTTTGTAAGAATTATAGGAGCTCGTTTACCTAGTATTTGTGCCGTTGTAATAACAATATCAATGTTGGGCAGAATTTTTTGTAATGCTTCTTTTTGAGCTATTTTATAATCATTACTCGCCTCTTGTGCATAAACTCCATCCTGTTGTTGGCATTTGATTTCAATAAATTTTGCTCCGAGGCTTTCAACTTGTTCTTTTGCTGATGATCGAATGTCAAAGGCATATACACTGGCGCCTAATCTCTTAGCTGTCGCTATCGCTTGTAATCCTGCAACTCCCGCCCCAATAACTAAAACTTTAGCGGACTGTAAAGTCCCAGCTGTGGTTATCATAAAAGGCACTGAACGATTAAGGTGGAAAACAGCTTCAATTACAGCTCTATATCCAGCAAGGTTTGCCTGAGACGACATTACATCCATATACTGAGCCTTTGTTGATCGGACAATAAGATCTAATGCAAAAGACGTTATGTAATTATCAGCTAATGCTTTTACAATGTCGTTATTCCAATAAGGATCTAAAGATCCTACAACTATGGTGTTTTGCTTAAGTTGTTTTATTACATTAATTGATAATGGAACTGTAGTTAAAATTATATCTGCATTGCTAGGGGATATATCAGTTACCCCTATAAAATCAGTCTCTTTCCATCCTGCCTTTGTTATTAAATTAGTTTCAATATAAATACTATATTCATTTGTCATATATTTGTTGATAACTTCGGGCGATATTGGTAGCACTGAGGTGTTACCGGATGATATAGCAATCTTTCGCATAAATATTTTTTACACAGACTTTTCAATAAAATTTTAACAAAAATTATAAAAATAAAAACTTCGATACCTATTGTTAGATTAGTTCGGGCAGTATAACAGAAGAATTCAAATTGATATCTTGATATATTTTTTTCAAAATGTTATAGTTCCCTTAGGGTGTGGTTAACATCAATTTTTGAAAGGATATAAAAATGAAAAAGACTTTAACTTTAGGGCTCGCGGGATTATCGCTAATTAGTAGTGGGTTCTGCTCTAGAGCTTCTGAAGATTCAATGTTTCAAAATTTTATTAAAAACGAAGCTTTCGGAAACATTAACAGACCTTCTGTTTTTTTGCCACTTAATCCTCCCCCCAGACTCTTATCTCTCGGAAAAAATAATTCGAAAAAAAAGAATCATACGGTCTCTGCGGTCACGTTGCAAAAAGAAATGGCGGAGACTTGGAATGAAATCAAAAA
This sequence comes from uncultured Pseudomonadota bacterium, assembly GCA_902784055.1. Taxonomy (GTDB): domain Bacteria; phylum Pseudomonadota; class Alphaproteobacteria; order RUG11792; family RUG11792; genus RUG14087. Next base: position 40,116 of record CACZTP010000007.1, on the reverse strand, counting down.
TAACCAAGAACTTCTAAAGGAACTACAAAATGAAATGGCGGAGACTTGGAATGAAATCAAAAATAACCAAGAACTTCTAAAGGAACTACAAAGTGAAATGACGAAGGTCGCGAAGACTATTAATTTCAAGGAAAAACGTGTCTCAAAAAAAGAAAGAGCTTCTAACATAGAAGACATAAATACAGACACCAAAGTATCACCGAGGTTAGAAAATGTTGGCGACGCTGAATCCCAAAATCTTTTCGTAGATATCAATGGCGAAACACACGACTCATTCATTTATCCCAATATTGGTAGCCAAAACGAATCATACAATACCTCGGATAATAAACGTTTTGAATATATGCATAATTCTATTATAAAAGAAATTCCAGGCGAAGAGGATGTAGACAACAAAAATGAAAACGAGAACGATAGCAACAAAGTAAAATACGTAACCGAACAAAAATACAGTGACGATGAGAGCGACAATAACAACAATACTCAAGAAATTCAAGAGCAAGAGAATGGTGGCTTTGAGCGAGAGCAAAATCAAGAAAAAAACATAGACAGCGATAACAACGCTCAAAAAGACAGTGACTATGAGAACGACAACGACAATGAAAACGACAACAATAACTACAATAAAAAGAAGGGCGATAACATTGGTTCCCAAACAGGAAATCCACTTCTGGATTTAAGTTTTGAGGAGTACATGAACAACGAAGAAGAACCTAATGAAGATGATGAAGAAGAGGATAAATACAACAAAATTGAAGGGGAGGACGAAGTTGAAATTCGAGAAATGACAGGTGAAAGTAGATATCAAAACGAAGATAAAAAACTAAGTGAGACTGAAAACAACAACGATAACAACACCGAAAATAAACACAATCGACATAAAGACCACTACAATAATATATACAAGTCCAATTACCAACACAGATTGAATTATTTCGACAATGGGGATGGTGAAAAAGCTAATCTTTTAAAAAAAAGTTTATAAAAGATCTACAAAAAAACAAAGAATCCTCTAAGTCTAAAAACCTCAATAACAACGACAAGAAGCGGGAAAAAAAGATTGAAGAGACGTCAAACGCTGGAGGCAACAACAATATAACGAAAAAGGATGATAAAGAGTATAACGAATTTGAAAACGAAGAGGATGACGGAGAAGAGGTTTTCGAACAAGAAGACAGTGTCGAAAATGAAAACGACAACGAAGAGATTGAAAACGAGGACTATAACGATCTGTCGGATTAAGAATAGCGTGCCAGCCATTCGCTAAAAAATACCGACATGTAGTGTTTGGTTAAATAAGATTCAATAAATAGTGGTTTTTTTGGATGTTATCCGGAAATCCACTTTTTATTATTTAGTTTATTATTTAGGTTGCAATTTAGTAAAATATTCTAAAGGTTGAGTCAATTCGAAAAACAAACGATAAATGCTAGTACTAGGGATAGAAAGCAGTTGTGACGAAACAGCTGTTTCAATAATAAGAAACAACAATAAAAAAGAAATATTGTCAAACATAATTAATTCACAAATTACTTTACACAAACAATACGGTGGAGTTGTTCCAGAATATGCTGCCCGGAATCACATGATTGCAATAGACTTATGTATTGAAGAAGCTCTTAAACAATCACAATTAACACTGAAAGACATCGATTACATATCTGCAACGACAGGACCGGGGCTAGTTGGGGGACTACTTGTAGGTGCTGTAACGGCAAAAACATTAGCTACTGAGTTAAAAAAACCATTCTATGCAATAAATCACCTTGAAGGTCATATGCTTACCGTACGACTATGTTATGACGTTCCATTTCCTTTTTTGCTTGTATTAGCATCAGGCGGGCATTTCATATTTGCAGAAATAACAGACATTGGGAAATATAGGATATTGGGACAGACATTAGACGATGCGGCTGGAGAGTGTTTAGATAAGGTAGCCAAACTCCTCGGATTAGAATACCCTGGGGGTGTTAATATAGAAAAACTTGCAGCTAATGGAGATCCTCGCCGTTTCGAGTTCCCAATTCCTATGTTAAGACATAAAAAAGGGTGTGATGTTTCTTTTTCTGGATTAAAAACATCGGCAAGGAATCTAATACAATCTGGGCAATACTCCGATTGTAAAGCTGATATAGCTGCCTCATTTCAGAATATAGTAATGAGTTTTATTACAAAACAAACAAAAAAAGCAATTAACATGTGCCAGTCGAATATTGAAAGTATTGTGTTAGCTGGTGGTGTCGCTGCTAATAAGCTTTTACGTGGCATGCTGGAAAGTCTAGCGCGGGAGCATGATTTAAAGTTTTATGCACCTCCACTAAATTTATGCGCAGACAATGCAGCAATGATTGCCTGGGCATGTATAGAAAGGATTAACGCCGGTATTCCTCCTTCTCCAATAACCGCCCCTGTTAATCCTCGTATGTCACTATGATCGTTTTCTAAACACGCCAGTTATTCGATCAAAAATAATTGCCATAGCACTGTTTCCAGCAACGTTGCAGGTTGTTATTAATGGATCAAATAGTAAATACAATGCTGTGACTATAGCCAACATATCAGCTGACATATTCAAATATGTTTGCATTATAGGGAACATAACTAAAACTCCACCACCAGGAACTGCCGCAACTGAAAATTTTGCTAACATAAAATGCAATGCAAAGGGCAAGTATGCAACTATCCCAGGGAAATCCATACCGAAAGATGTCATCACTGTTAGAGCCATTAAAGGAATAAAGAAGCAATCCCCTACAAGGTGAATATTTATAATGGCAGGCAAAATTATATTTGCATTCTCTGGATTTTTAACATTCTGTTCAGAACCCTTTATTATCAGAGGCAGGGAAGCTGCACTAGACATAGATCCGAACGCAGTAACAAACGCTGGAGTAAGATTTGTTATATATTTACCAACAACTGGAAAATTAAATCTTGCAAGTACGCAAAACTGTAATAATACATATCCTAAAGCCACAGTTGTGAACGTAAGTAATACTGGCATGTAGTTCGTGCATATAGCACCCATAATTCCATCGTGTTGCAATTTTATAGCGGTACCCGCTATGAAGATAGGCATGATGGGAATTAATATTTTAAAAAAGTAGTTTGTAAATTTTTCAAAGATATTACAAATTTTCGGCATTTGCTTAACTCTGCCTATACCTAGTATTAATCCTGAAACAATACCGCATAACAGTGCTATGTTGTTCGATAATAACTGTCGTATTGGTATATCAAACGCCGGCTGTAATCCGTCACGCGAGCTTGCAAGACCGAGTTTACCTATAATTCCTAAATCTATAACTACATGAGATATTCCGTAAGAAATAAACGTGTTAATTAGATTCGATAAACATACGAGGGGGATTATAAGAGCTATGTATTTCAATGCTTGTGCTCCTAGTTTAGATATAGAATTGTTTATTAAGCAAAATATTACAAACGGCAAGCAGAATATAAGCAGATCTTTTATCAACAAACTTATTCCGTATATAAGTTGTTTTGCTTGTAGGTCAAGGTGAGGCTCTAAAATTAAAGCTACTACCAACACTAGTAAAAATATTATCGATTTTGAATAGTTTTTTAAAAATGAGATTTGTTTCATTTTGTTCTCCTTTCAATAAAAAAAAGCAACCCGTTTAGCAAAACGGGTTGCCACAAAAAATTCTCGAACTTTTAAATGGGAATTTGTCTCTCCCACCCACAAAATACAGTATTAACGTTTTCCGTACTGGAAACGACGACGTGCTTTGTAGTGTCCGTATTTTTTACGTTCAACCACACGTGCGTCTCTAGTCAAAAATCCGCCTTTCCTCAATATCGGGTGAAGTTCTGGTTCGTAGTTATCAAGAGCCTTACTGATCCCATGCCTGATAGCTCCAGCTTGACCGCTTAATCCGCCACCTTTAACAGTACACCAGACATCGTATTGCTCAGAACGAGCTGTCGCAACGAACGGTTGATTTAAACAAACTCGTGATGTCTCTCTTTTAAAATACTTGTCTAAATCAATACCGTTGACCAATACACGACCACTACCAGGCTTTATCCAAACTCGAGCTACTGCGTTCTTTCGCTTGCCAGTGGCATAAGACCGCCCTTTAATATCTAAAACTCGTTCTTTTTTAACTGGTGAGTTTTCTACTATTTCCATAATTAATTTCTCCTACTATTCTTTTTATTCATAGAAGCAACATCCAAAACCTCAGGCTGTTGTGCCATATGCGGATGCTCTGAACCTTTATAAACTTTCAATTTTGATAACACCTGACGCTGTAGAGGACCTTTATTGATCATACGTTTAACAGCATTTGTAACGATTCTATCAATACGGTTTTCCTCCATTAATTGCTTCATATTTCTATTTTTAATTCCACCTGGATAACCAGTATGCCAATAATATTTTTTATCAGTCAGTTTCTTGCCTGTTAATGCGACCTTATCGGCATTAATTACAACAACGTTATCCCCGCAATCAACGTGAGGAGTGAAAAAAGGTTTATTTTTGCCACGCAGAATATTAGCTATAACAACAGCCATGCGTCCCAAAACAAGACCTTCTGCATCTATTAAATACCATTTACGTGAGACGTCAGATGCTTTAACGAAGGATGTCGCGCTCATTTTATTTCCTTATAACTCAATCTTGCTTCAGAATATCACAATTAACAAATCGGGGGCAATTAACCCTTAACCGATATATGAAACTTCGATACGATTTGAATTAATATTAAACCCAGTTGTTAAGTAAAATTCTCTCTCTGATGCATCTTTCGACATATTGAATAATGAATATTCACTATTCAAAAGTGTTGCAGAACACCCCGGCTTTGTTAACTCAGCAGGAACATCTGTAACATCACATGTAAGTAAATCCATTGCAATCGCTATTATCTTAGAGCGGTATTTGCCGAATAAAATAGTTCCCTTACCAGCTAAACTTGAAGGAATGCCATCAGCTTTCCCAACAGCAAGCAATGCAATTATTCTGTCCTGAGTCGCAATGTATACCCGATCATATCCAACAGAGGTATTGGCTGAAATTGAGTACTTCTGCAAAACTTTTGTATCGAATGTAACAACGTTTTTGTTGTTGTTAACTTGAGTGCTGTATAACGCTGATCCGCATCTAACCATGTCGTAAAGATAATTCCCGTTGTCTAAGAATATTCCACCTGATGCTGATAACGAAGCTTTTATATTAGGTTTATATTGCCGAATTTTTGACAAAATCCTATCAAAATTGTTTTTTTGAGTTTTATTGTAAAAACTATTCGCATCGCTGGAGCATGCCAAATGAGACATTACAATGCGAATATCCTCGTCTTTGATTATTTCTGCTATTTGTTCAATTTCGTCTTCTTTTATTCCTAATCGGTTCAAACCTGTTTCGACAAACAAGACAATTGGCAACCCATGCCCTTTTATTTGTTCAAGCTCCCGAACGGAATTTACCACTTGTGTAATTTTGTGAGCTTTTAGAACATTTATGTCGTTAGGTTCGAATCCTTGTAGTACGTATATTTCAGCGTCATGGGGTAGGACTTTGCGTAAAGCCATCGCCTCACTCAAATAAGCGACCCAAAAATATCTACACCCAGCATCATACAGTTTTGGAGCGATAAACTTCGCTCCTAGTCCATATGCATTAGCCTTTAAAACAGCTGATACCTCGGTTTTCCCATTGACGTAATTACACAATCCTAGATAGTTATCACGGATTGCGTTTAAATCAATTGTTATATTCGACCTAAACATGATCTTTCATTTCTTCAGCTATTTTAGTCAAAGCTCCTAGATCATCGTCCAAATCTAAATCACGTTTTGTTGCAGAACTCCATTCGAACAAATTAACAACGCTGTGGGGCGATATTGTTGATATTGCATGTTTAAAAACTAACTGAACGTAGTTATCTCTTTTTATAAGAATCGTGCTTTGATCGAAACAAGAAACAAAGCCGATTATCTTAACCCCGTTCATTAAAAACATTGTTACCTGAATTTTGTTACGACGAACATAATTTAAAAACGCATCTTGAACGTTAAGAATTCTATCAGGTAAAGGAATCTTCGTTCCAGAACGATCCGGCTGTATACGCCCCATGTTCATTCTCTCATTCATTAAAAATTCTCATTTTTCATAATTCTTTAACGGTTTCAGCATAGCACAAAGAGCCAAAATGTCTTGATGTGTAACTATTATTGACTATAAAACAATATTGAAATTATCTTTTTATTCCCACACCATCTGTTACAATTCAATTGTCAGCATTTTTTGTTAGCATAAGTCTGTTTTCAGGATTGTCGAAAATGCTTTCACTTGAAGGGGTGTCATAGCACTAATAAACTGATTATTTTTCTCCAAGATTGTTGCAAATTTCTTTTTTCTTGTTATTTTTTTGTTTGTTGCGTTTAATATTCCTAAATCGACACCATTTACTGAAAAATTGAAGTTTTTACTACACGGTTCTTTGTTAATAAATCTTTTTTATTTATATATTTTAATTTTCTACATTATCAAATAACTGTATTGATTATTTCTGTATTGATTATTTCTTTGTAAAATCCGATTTCATAAAGCAAAAATAACCGCATTTTGTGTTACACCGATTTATACGAAATCCAGTAAGAAGCTATTTTTCTGAATTTCCTTAATTCTATATTAATAGTCCCGCTTATACACTAAAGTTATACATGAGCGATTGTTTTATGGGCTACTAAATAACTGAATTTGTTGGCAGTATGGTAAACTGACAATCGATATTAAAGGAGAAATTTTACAAATGATAATTCCGTTTGTATCTCTTCCAGGACGTTACGCTAGGGCTTTGTTTGAAATCGGGGAAAAGAGGAATATTCTAAATGAATTGTCAGATGATTTTAGGAAATTCGTCAATCTTATGTTACAAGATAAAAATCTTTTTCCTTGTTATGTAAAACGTAGTGATGCTAAAAACTTATGTGAAACTCTCGGAAATGTTTTTAACCTGAATACTGTTTTTGTTTTGTTTATAAATGTATTGGTCGAAAACGGTAGACTAGACATAATAAGTAAAATAGCGGATATTTTTAATAAAGCTATATTAAGGGAACGAAACGAGCGTAATATTACTGTTTACAGTTCGTCTGACTTAACTAGTGAACAGCAAAATAATATTAAAGAGACAGTACAAAAGCTTTTTAGCGAAAAGATAAATGTCCAATACGAAACTGATAGAGATATATTGACGGGATTTGTTATAAAAACAGACGGAATAATGATTGATGCATCAGGTAAAGAGGTTGTACGGCAATTAAATAAATATTTAAAATCAACGGAGATATTATGAATAATAAAGCATTGGAAATATCAAAAATAATTAGAGAAAAAATAGAAGGATTTAAACCACAGATCGAGGTATCACAAATAGGGTATGTTCTGACGGTCGGAGATGGTATAGCAAGAATTTACGGACTTGATAACGCGAAATCAGGAGAGTGGGTAGATATAATTTCATCCCAAACAGGAACAGTTGTAAAAGGCATAGTAACGAACCTCGAAACAGATAACGTTGGTGTAATTCTCATAGGAAATGACAGTTTTGTTAAAGAAGGGGATACCGTAAAACGGACAAACAAAATAGTTAACATAAATGTCGGAATGGGATTGTTAGGTCGTGTTGTTAATGCGTTAGGTCAGCCTATAGATTCAAATCTTCCTATAGAAGGTGAGTTAGTTCCATATAATATGGAAAACCCTGCTCCTGGTATTCGAGATAGGAAGACAATAAGTGAACCTCTTTTTACTGGTATAAGAATTATAGATGCATTGTTCCCTATAGGTCGTGGACAAAGAGAGCTAATTATTGGTGATAGGCAGACTGGTAAGAGCGCTATAGCTGTGGACACAATAATAAATCAAAAGAAATACAACGATAATGTTGACGAAAAAGATAAAGTTTATTGTATATACGTTGCAATAGGTCAAAAACGGTCAACTGTTGCACGCCTTGTTAAGACATTAGATGACAATGGGGCAATGCCCTATACGATAGTTGTAGCAGCTACAGCATCAGATACTGTTGCAATGCAATATATAGCTCCCTACACAGCTTGTGCAATGGGAGAATATTTCAGAGATAACGGAATGCATGCCCTCATAGTTTATGACGATCTATCAAAGCATGCTGTTGCCTATAGACAGATATCATTACTACTAAGAAGACCTCCAGGGCGTGAAGCATATCCCGGAGATATTTTTTACTTGCATTCGAGGTTACTTGAGCGTGCGGCTAAACTATCTGATGAAAAGGGAGGGGGCTCCCTTACAGCCTTACCTCTTGTCGAAACTCAGGCAGGAGATGTTGCAGCGTATATTCCTACTAACGTAATTTCAATTACCGATGGTCAGCTGTTTTTAGAAAACGATCTTTTTTACAAAGGAATAAGACCCGCAATAAACATAGGTGTATCTGTAAGTCGTGTGGGATCTGCAGCTCAAACAAAAGCTATGAAATCGGTATCAAGTGATATAAAAATTCAGATGGCTCAATATAATGAGCTTGCATCATTTTCACAGTTCGGTAGTGATATAGATGTATCAACACGTGAGGCGCTAAATAATGGTGAAAAGTTATTGGAAGTACTAAAACAAAAGCAATATTCAACTCTTAAAAATGCTGAACATGTCATTGTCTTATATGTGGCTATGAATGGTTATTTAAAAGATATTCCGGTATCGAAAGTTAAATCCTTTGAAATTGATTTGTTGTCCGCTATAAATAATACAGATCTTGTTGAAGTGATAGAGAAAGAACGGGTGCTAACAGCTGAAGTAAAAACTAAACTAACAGTATTTTTAGACGAATTTTTGAAAAAGTGGCTTGTTCTGAACAAGGAAAATGACTAATGGAAAATATTCAAAGCATTCGCTCACGTATAAACACAGTTCAGAATATACAAAAAGCAGCTACAGCCATGAAACTCATTTCAACTATAAAACTTGCTAAATTAAACACTGTTCCTGTGGAATGTATAAAGGATACCATAAATGTCTTGTCGAATATGATGGCAATTGTTGCGGGAGAAGCCATATACAACAATGAATTTTATACAAATCATTGGCTATTACGAAAAAATGGAGAAATTTTATTAATAGTTTTATCAACAGACCAAGGATTTTGTGGCTCTTTTAAGCAATCTATTCTAAACACAGCTGAAAAATTTGTATCCGATCATAGCGATATATATTTAGAACTTTTCGGGAAGAAAATGGGGAGTTTAGGACAAAATGTTGCTGAAATTAAGGCTGAGAGGAATATAGTATCACGTGATGATGTTGGTGGTTATGCACGTACTTTACAACAGATTATTTTCGAATACATAAAAGCATGGAATGTATCGGATGTTTATATTATAAGTGGAGAGTATGTAAACGCTATGACGCAGCTACCGCGATGTCTCAAATTATTTCCATTGAAAATAAACGACGCTACAACTTTTAACAAAACAGACTTTAACATTTCAAAAATAGAGCTATTTGATTGGCTGTTTGAAAAATATTTATATTCTCTGTGCTACAACGTTGTTTATGAACATTTACTAGCGGAAATGTCTGTAAGGGTTTTTTCTATGGATAAAACTGTTAGAAATGCGGATGACATGAGTAGAGATTTAACGTTACTATACAACAGAACCCGTCAGGCAAAAATAACTCAAGAACTGACAGAAATAGTAGCGAGTGTTGAGTGTATTAGATAAAAAAGGAGTTTATATGAACAATATTGAAAAGAATAATACTAAAGGCTTTGTAACTCAGGTTATAGGAGCGGTAGTTGATGCTTATTTTGAAGAGAATTTGCCGTCAATACATGACGCATTAAAACTGACTTTGGATGACGGGACTGTTATTACTCTTGAAGTTGTACAACACATCGGAGAACAGACGGTAAGATGTATATCAATGTCGTCGACTGATGGTATTTCGCGCGGGGTGGAAGTTTTAAATACTGGAGATCCTATTACCGTACCAGTGGGTAATGCTATGTTGGGACGAGTTGTTAATGTAATTGGAGAACCTTTAGATCATTGTGGAGAAATAAAATCAGATACTTATTTACCTATACACCGAGATGCGCCGGAGTTTTCCAAACAATCTACAAGTACTGAAATTTTTATGACGGGTATAAAGGTGATCGATCTTTTAACGCCTTATGTAAAAGGTGGAAAAGTAGGTTTATTTGGTGGTGCTGGCGTTGGAAAAACAGTTCTTATAATGGAGCTTATTAACAATATTGCAAAAAAACACGGAGGGTTTTCTGTTTTTACTGGTGTAGGAGAACGTACTCGAGAAGGAACAGATTTGTTCGAAGAAATGATAGCCTCGGGCGTTAATAAACAGCCTGGCGAACCTGGATCAAAAGCAGCGTTGGTTTATGGGCAAATGAACGAGTCTCCAGGCGCTAGGGCAAGGGTTGCTCTCACAGGGCTTACTATGGCTGAATATTTTAGGGATGTTGAAGGGAAAGATGTATTGTTCTTCGTTGATAATATATTTAGGTTCACACAGGCGGGATCTGAAATTTCCACGTTATTAGGACGTATTCCATCAGCGGTTGGATATCAGCCTACGCTTGCGTCTGAAATGGGAGCATTGCAGGAACGTATTACATCTACAGTTAATGGCTCAATTACAAGTATTCAAGCTATATATGTGCCAGCAGATGACATGACAGATCCGTCCGCTGTTACATCGTTTATCCACCTTGACGCGACAACTGTATTAAGTCGTCAGATAGTCTCGTATGGTATATTTCCAGCTGTTGATCCTCTCGCTTCCACTTCAAGAATGATGTCGCCTGATGTTGTAGGTCAGGAGCATTACGATATAGCTCAAAAAGTTCAATATATTTTGCAGACATACAAATCGTTGCAAGATATTATTGCAATAATAGGCATGGATGAACTTTCAGACGATGATAAATTAATTGTTAATAGGGCAAGGAAGATAAGACAATTTTTATCTCAGCCATTTCAATCTGCGGAGAACTTCACAGGGCGCAAGGGTGTTTTTGTCGAATTAAAAGATACATTAGAAGGATTTAATGCAATAGCGAACGGAGATGTTGATGAAATACCTGAAATTATGTTTTCATTTAAAGGAACTATTAATGATGTTATGAAGGCGTATGAGGAAAGTAAGAAACGCTGATACAATATAAATATACAAAATAAATTCGCTATTTACGATGAAATTTTTTGTTGTTTTGTCAGTTGGATGGCGTATTTTTTTATCAATACTTGCGGTAACAATCGGTACTGGAATTTACTGGTACCACAATCCATTGGCTATTAATCTGCAAATTGTACCTTATGGTTCATGTCGCATTAGATATAAATTATTCGATAAAAAAGTAATTGCAGATAATTTTATAATAAACAAACAAAAAATTTATATATCACCAATAGCGATACCTTTAACGAAAGATAAAATACCAAGAATTTACATAGAAGATAGCAATGGATATATAATAATAAAGAATTTACGCCCGTTGTCGTTTAAAAATAACTACATTGAAATAGAAGCGAAAAACTTTGATCTATACAAAATTTTAAAAAAACCTATTTTGAAAGGCGTAATGGTAACAACACATGCAACTTTTATTTTATTGGATAATAATCAATTCGGGCTTAATATTAAGCATTTATTAGTGACAAATACGCCACTTGGAGATATAAAAACACAACTTATGTATTTAAACAATAAACTTGATATGGTACTAAAACTATTGAAATATAATCACACATTAAAATGTGTTGGCTTTATTGATTTAAACAAGTTAAAGAAATGGGATATTAAATTGTCATCACAAAATACAGCAAATATAAGAAAGTTAAAAATAAAAGATATCGAATATAGTGCTGATATTGAATACACGGTGAATTGGAGGTGGGGATTAAAAAACGAAAGATTATTACTTAATATTGTATCTGACAATATTAGTATTAATAACTTAAAAACAAAATGCATTGATTTAGGAAAGGTAAAATTCAAAACATCATATTTAAAAAATCAAGTTAACAGTACATTGGAATTATTAAAATTCAATCATACAGCGTTGTGTACTGGTACAGTACAGGCTAATGAGATTAATTTAAATATAACCGCAAAAAATCCGATTAATATTAAACAGTTTAAATTTGTTGACAACTTAATAGCGAACTGTAATGCAAAATACAACATTCAAGTAAAACGTGCCGATAAAAGCACTATTTTTACTGGTAGCATAAATATAGCGAATGGCGATATACGGAATATCGAAAACGATATTTTGGTAAAGAATATTATAGGCAATTTTGAATTAAATAATAAACTGTTGTTACTCAAGAATTTTGAAGCTGAGTCGTTTAATTTTGTTAGATGTAACGTATACGCAACTGGAAAATTGGATATTGCAAGTTCAAGTGTTGACGTACAAATAACAATACCGAAAGGGAATTTATGTAATGTTCCATATGTAAAATCAGATATATCCACAAACATACAAGTTGATGGTGATATTAGAAAACCTTTTAATATTACCGGCTCTGTTAGACTAATAAATCCAGTAGCAGAAATAACGTCAGTAATAAGTAATTCAGTAATAGCTACGGATATAACAAATCACTTAGTTGACAATAAACCTCCTCTACATCTAAATAAAATTAAATTACCTATAAATGCAGATATAAAATTAGAATTTACACCAAAGATAAATATAAATGGTTCAGGTCTTACGAGTACATGGAAAGGAGTAGGCTGGATAAAGTCCGAAGCTGGAAAACCAATTATATGGGATGTAAAACTTAATGCAATTAACGGTAAGTATGCTCTCTTAAAGAAGAAAATCAAATTATCTTCTGGCGAGATATTATCCAATCCACACCTTGTAAACTATTACAAATTAAATCTTACTGCAAAGAAAAAAGTCGATAATAAAGAATTTGTTGGTATAAAATTTTCGCAATATAATAACAATACAACTATCGATTTCTTTTCAAGCACAATGAAAAACAAACAGGATATTTTATCTTTATTTTTGTTTGACAAACCCAGTACAGAGCTCACAACATCCGAAGTCTATTCCCTCGGTATGCTGGTTCAAGATATTACGACTGGAAATGAGAACATATTTGAAAAAATGAACAAACTATTGAAGATTGACACACTTGAAGTTAAACATCATGAAGATGGTTCTAATAAATATAACTCAGTTGTCGTCGGTAAAAAAATTGGCAAATGGGCTTTAAACTTTCAACAAGGGAAAAGTATTGATGAAACTGAATTATCTATTAAACGTACTGTTAAAAAACAAGCAAAAGTAGGTATTAGCTTATCAAAAAATAAAGGGTTAGAAGGAGGTATAAGTTGGAACAAACGTTATTAGTAAAAACAGCATTTTTTAGTGGTGTTAGCGTAACCTATCCCAATTACAGATGCAAGCGCTAAAGTTTTTAATAAAAATTTGTTTATTTCTCTTCTATCTCCTATGAATCTTATCTCTTATACTTAAAGTAAGTATTTACTTTTTTACTAGCTGTGAATGAAATAACAACAGCGTTGTTTTTGTTAAAACAAAAGCACGATCATTATGTATAAAGCGTAAACATTTAAAATAACGTTAGATGGTTATGTTGTCATGCCGTGAAGGACAGTTGTGTACAATTAACACAAACGAAAGGAGTTAATTACTATGTACAACGAGCTTTTTTTGATAATTAAGGCGTGTGTCGAGTTTTGGAAAGGATTTTTTGCAAGTGAAAATAAATCAGAATATGTCAAAAAAAATAACGCGTTAGCCCCAGTATTGATGCTTATTTTTAGTGTACTTATTTTAGGGCTTATAATTTTTTCAGTTATAAAACTATTAAGTGGAACGCCAGAATCTCCAATAGTTCAAAGCGTCACGACACCAACAGTTGTGGAAAAAACTCAAACAATCCCGGTAGATGGCAAAAATATAGTGTGCAATGTCAAGATTGAACTAGTTGTTCCGAGAAATTAAAACCCAGATCTTAATATGTAGGTATGAGAGTAATAAAAGCAAAAAGCATATTAACAAGATGTAATTTTCCTGGAGTTGATTTTTCAGCAAATCCTTACGTCGGATGCATGCACTGTTGTAAATATTGTTATGCGGAATACATGACAAGATTTACCAATCACTCTCCGCCTTGGGGCAGTTTTGTTGATGTAAAATATTGGGATGAAATAAAGAATCTACAAAAATATAGTGGAAAAACCATTGTAATAAGCTCAGTAACCGATCCGTATCAGTCATGTGAAACGAAGTATAAACGAACACATGTATTATTAGAGCAATTATTAGATGTTGAAGTAAATGTAATTATAATAACAAAATCTGATTTAGTATTACGAGATTTGAATTTAATAAAAAGGTTTGAAAAAGTAACTGTGGCATTATCAATTAATACATTAGACGAAACATTCAGAAGAGATATGGATTGTGCTACAAGCATTGAAAGAAGAATTGATGTTTTAAAAACTCTTCATGATGCCGAGATACCAACGGTTTGTTTTATATCGCCAATTTTCCCCAAAATAACAAATCCCCAGAAAATAGTATTAGCAGTAAAAGAATATTGTAATATGATATGGCTTGAAAATTTAAATTTAAAGGGAGCTAATAAAGGTAGAATACTTAATTATATATATAAAAGACATAACAATTTATTACCTTTATACCGCGACATATATATAAACAATGATATGTCATATTGGCAATTACTGGACAACGAAATAGAATTATTTGCGAATACCAGACATTTTAAGTACACACATGACTTTGCGCTAGTTGAAAATTGCGACCAACTAACAATTGTAAATTGCTTTTTTCACGATAAAATTGCATCAAGCAATTCCAATAAATAACTATGTATACCAAAAAAATGACTATGTATACCAAATTTTGGGTTATTGCCCGCTGGCAAAATAGCAGAGTTAACTAAAAGTTAATTACCATTTTCCAAAATGTTAGGAGATACGTAAGTGAGGACTCAATGATTAGTGGGATACAAAAGGTTATCGCAAAAAACTATTTTCTGATAATTATCAGCGCATGCGTAATAAATAAGTGCTTTTCGTCGGATAACTTCCAGTCATCTTACTACCCGCAACAAGTACAAGATCCATTTTATGTTGGTATTGATGTACATTGTGCATGTGATAAAGACAGGTCAAATAACTGGAATATAATCAATCTAACATACCAGCAATATACCAACATACTTGCTGTAGTTGGTTTACCTCCTTCACAAATTCCTTCTTTGCGCCAAAATATAATAAATCCAGATAACTAAATATCTTTGATTTTATTGCAAACTGAATCTAACAATTCCTGGCGCTTGATTAAGCTTTCGATATTTTTACTCTTTCAATCAGCATTTTTTCGAATAGGTCATTTTCTGGGACAACATCTATCGGGATTACTTTAATATCAGGTCGAAAGACCTCAGGAATTTTTATATAGTCTTTAATAGTTGTGACCAACGTTGCATTAACCGATGTAGCTTTTTCTATAAGTCTTTGGATTTCTGTTATCGTATAAGGATGATGGTCTGAAAATATAACAAAATCTACAATATCGTAATTACAATTCTTCAATGTCTGTTTAAACTTCTTTGGATATCCTAACCCGCAAAAACCTAATACTTTGTTGTTTTTGATATTAACTATTTCTGATGCAACTAGCTTTGCATAAAATATATGGACGTCTTTAGTCGATTTTATTATTGATTCTAGCTCTTCTGATTTCTCTCCAATTATTAAAATAGTATCGGAACTTTTAATCCCATTATCGATTTTTTCAATAAGAGGTCCTGCGGGTAAAAGCCTTTTATTCCCAAACTTTTGATTTGAGTCTATTACTAAAATGTTGAAATCATGCGATAGCGTTCGGCAATAAAAACCGCTATCAACGACTATTGCATCAGCACCACCAAAGATAGCCGATTGAGCTGATTTAAAATGATCACGACCTATCCATGTGGTGGCAAACTGAGCTGATACAAGAGCTTCATCCCCTACCTGCAAATAAGAATGAAGGTTCGGATCAACTCGTATTACATTTTTTATATATCCACCATATCCACGAGTAATTACATGTGGGTTAAATTTATACTTTTTTAAAATATCAAAAATAAACTTTACAGTCGGGGTCTTTCCTGCTCCGCTTAGCATTACGCTATTGACGCAGATAACTGGAATATTTACTTTTGACGGAATTACTGAGCTGTATCTAACATTAAAATAAAGCGAGTACAATTGAGATAACGGAGATAAAACCTCTCCCCATACACTACGCTCGTCATACCAAAACTTAGGGGTTCTTAATCTCTTTAACACAGCCTTCCTTGTAATAAAGCAATTGGAGCGGGTGATGAGAATCGAACTCACGTAACCAGCTTGGAAGGCTGGGGCTTTACCATTAAGCTACACCCGCAATGGTGGAAGGGGTTAGATTCGAACTAACGTAGGCTAACGCCGACAGATTTACAGTCTGTTGCCTTTAACCACTCGGCCACCCTTCCGATCCTACTGACCTCGCATTTAGTGTAACACATCTTGACGATTAATCTCAGAAATTTTTAGTCCTCTTTAGCACGGCTTTGTACATCTATTGAAAAAATGTTTCAAAAATTTTATACACACAAACTGCGTTTCCGGTTTTTGCTAATTCATTAACGTCTTTTGCTATCTCGACAGCAACTTTTTTAATAAAGTTGGGAAAACTTTTTTCTTTTAATGTTGTCTTTAAATCTTCTTGAGTTTGTTGAAGTTGACATTTCGCCAACACTCGTTCGTTGTAACTTAGATTTGAAGGAATATGATCGGTATCTTTTATTTTTTTCTTAATATCCGTAAGTTCTTTATCTTCGTCTATCATTCGTAAAATTTTACATTTTTCACCAAAATCGCCTTCATAACAATAATCGTCATTAATAAATTTATATAATCTAACAAAAAGCTTGTGTAGTCCAAATAAATTCCAATCGTTTTTATTTTTGGTTTTGTTGATTATTGTTTCAATAAAATCAACAAAGCAATCACAGTCTTTCCAAGAACGGCAACATCTAAGGGCATTATAAATGTAATCCGGATTCATAGTTGGAAGAAGTTTAATTAATCTTTTTAAACATTTAAAATACATCGAATACTCTTCTCTTAAATGATACTCATCTCCGGAATTTCTCTGATAAGTCTTATGTAGAACAATGTCTTGAACCACGCCATATAATCTGGCATTGTAATCTCTACAATCTATAGACTGATAAGTTTGAATATTATGTGCAATGATGTCCTTTAATTCATTAAAAATATTTTCTACTTCAGAATAAAAAACTTGTTTCTCGTTTTTATAGAGATCACTCGGGCTAAACTTTTTGATCATATCATCAATACTAAGTGGATAACTTTTACTATCTGGATAGGATCTTTCAATATTATCTGAGTTCACGCCAAGCATGTAAAGTCTATTGCGAAAATTATAAATCGAATTATTTTCGCCAAAACATATTCCATATTCGTCCCATGTTTCGCTGCTATCTTTATATTCTACATAATCATAATTTTTTGACTTTGTACATTCTCCGCATTTGAAAAAATCTGACGTTAAATCTATCAACAAGTTGTTGGTATTTAAGTCATACGCAAGATCTTGCTTCTTAGATGAATCGGTTAATTGATAATATACAGGTTGAATCTTTGCATATGCGTCGGCATAAGAGTAAAGGTGATAAAACCTTTCTGTAATCGTTGTGCTAACGGAACCATCCGGAGTCTTGTATTCATATATCCTGTGCATTACACCAGGTAACAATGGTTCTCCGAAAATGTTTAATTGGGTCGCATAGCAGTACCAATCATGTTTAATGCTGTCATGATAAGAGTTATTCATTGCATTTAACTGTTGAATAATGTTTCCAAATTTTGTTGATTCAAGCAATCTTTTTACAATAAAATCTGTTTGTAAAAACAAATAATCGCTAAAATTTGTTACGGAATGTGTTGCAAACTTCTGGTCATGACGAATTCTTCGAAAATATTCATCTCTCATGTTTTTGTTAAAGAAACAACAACATGAGATATAAAAATAAAGACCATTCAAATTGCTTGCCACTTTTTGTAAACAGTCTTTAAAATATTCTTTTTGAGATAACAGTGTAGAAATTATCTCAATATATTTATTGGCAATAGAGTTTTGTTCAAATACAGTTCCAACTGTTAGCGCTAATGTAAAAAGCTTTTTCTGTGCGACAAATGATGAATAATATTTACTATTATCGTTTGCCCAATAGGAACTCCCATATTCTTCACAAGCATTGCTAATATTTCTGTCAATACATTCTGAAACACAATCTGCAATTTTCCTATTAATTTGTTTTTCTGTGTCAAACCCAAAGTCTTGTAACGATTGTAAATCAAAGACTTCAGAGGCTACGGAATCACTATTAAATTGAGGAATAAAGCAACATGCTAATATCAAAAAATGCTTTAAATTCATCTTGCTCTTAAGTAAAGGATATGTTATATAATCCGATCTCACTTTTCATTATAATCCATACAACCAAGTAGATCAAGTGATACAAAAAAACCTCTAATACACCCAAAAATTATATAGGTAGGTTTTCTTTATCGTTTAATACTCAAGAAAAATAAAAATGAAAATTTTAGCCCCCAGAGTTGGGGGGCTTTTAAATTAAGATAGTTATCCGGCAAGCCCGGCAAGAAGAAGTAACGCAACTATGTTTATTATTTTTATCATAGGATTAATTGCAGGACCAGCTGTGTCTTTGTAAGGATCTCCTACTGTATCGCCGGTAACTGCAGCTTTGTGAGCGTCAGAGCCTTTTCCTCCAAAGTTACCTTCTTCGATGTATTTCTTTGCATTATCCCAAGCTCCACCTCCGGATGTCATAGATAGTGCGACAAATATACCAGTAACTATTGTTCCTATTAGCGTAGCTCCAAGAGCCGCAAATGCCTCACTTTGCCCTTCTAACCAATACACAACCGCATAAACGAATATAGGGGCGATTAATGGCAATATTGATGGGACAATCATTTCCTTAATAGCGGCTTTAGTCAATAAATCAACAGCAGTTTTGTAATCAGGTTTTGTTTCTCCCGTCAAAATACCTTTTATTTCTTTAAATTGCCTACGAACCTCAACAACTACAGCCCCGCCAGCCCGACCTACAGCTGTCATTCCAAACGAGCTGAATAGGTAAGGCAACATACCACCAAATAACAAACCTATAAGCACATATGGGCTTTGAAGATTGAAGTCGATTTGTAGCATTGGGAAGTAATGTTTTAAGTCTTCGACATAAGTCGCAAACAAAACTAAAGCAGCGAGACCAGCAGATCCTATTGCATACCCCTTTGTCACAGCCTTTGTTGTGTTTCCTACAGCATCCAAAGCGTCAGTAATTTCTCTAACATCACCTGGGAGTTCTGCCATTTCAGCAATACCTCCGGCATTATCTGTTACAGGACCATAGGCGTCTAATGCGACTATTATGCCGGCAAAAGCAAGCATTGTTGTCGCGGCAATAGCTACACCGAAAAGCCCAGCTGAAAGATATGCTCCAATTATTCCTGCGCAAATTACAAGAGCCGGTAAAGCGGTAGCTTCCATTGAGACAGCCAATCCTTGAATAACGTTTGTCCCGTGACCTGTTTCGGATGCTTTAGCAATAGACCGAACAGGACGATATGCCGTTGACGTGTAGTATTCAGTAATCCAAACAAGTAACCCAGTAACTGTAATACCGACAAAACAGCACTTTAACAAATCAGCGGGCGTGAAGGCAGATCCGGTTACGCTTATTATTTGGGTATTCATGCTTTCAAACATTGATGTAGTCAAAATGTAAATAAGCAACGATGAAACAGCTCCTGAAGCGATTAGCCCCTTATAAAGAGCTTTCATTATCTTTTTCGAGCTATCCAAACGAACAAAATATGTACCGACAATAGATCCGATTATACACACAGCGCTCAGTGCTAATGGGTACATAATCATAGTTGTTTGGGTGGCATCGGCAAAGTAAATACTTGCAAGAACCATTGATGCGACTATTGTAACGGCGTAAGTTTCAAACAGATCGGCAGCCATGCCAGCACAGTCGCCGACATTGTCACCAACGTTATCGGCAATAACTCCTGGATTTCGTGGATCGTCTTCTGGAATTGTCGATTCAACTTTACCTGCTAAGTCTGCGCCAACATCTGCTCCTTTTGTAAAAATACCACCGCCAAGTCTTGCAAATATGGAAATAAGAGATGCTCCAAAGCTGAAGGCAACTAATGCTTCAGTAACAAGGCGAGCATTTAAGTTAGATGATCTCAAAACGAAGTAGTAACATCCAACGCCAAGCAATCCCAAACCTACAACAAGCATACCTGTAATAGATCCGGCGTCAAATGCTACACCTAACGCTTTAGCTAATGAGGTACGAGCCGCTTCTGTAGTACGAACGTTTGCACGAACTGAAACGTTCATTCCGATATATCCGGCAACACCAGATAGTACAGCTCCCAAAACGAACCCAAAGGTGACGTAGAATGATAAACAAAATGATAAAACGGCAACTATAGCAATACCAACAATTGCAATTGTCCCGTATTGACGATTTAGGTAAGCTTTTGCGCCTATTTGGATCGCATTTGCAATTTCTTGCATCCGCTCATTGCCACAAGACTGGCTAAATACGCTTTTTATTTTGTACAAAGCAAAAGCGACAGCCAATACTCCGCAGAGTAAAACAAGGAAATCCATGCTTGAAAACATGGTTCACTCCTTAAAATCTAAGCAAAACAACTATTGTCATAGTACGAAAATTGACGTATTTTTAAAAGTTTGGGTATTAAAATGATCTTGTATACAAAAATTAAATTTGACGCAGTTAATGACTAATTGATAAACTAACTGATGTATATGGGGAAATCATTCAATAAGAAAAGTGCAAAACAATAAGAAAGAAGAGGTTATACCAGAAGGTAACACTCTGTATAAGAAATTAATACATCCTAATTTTATTAATACACGAAATTTCTCTAGTAATTTTACTGTTATCGGGTTGCTCGCATCTGCAATATGTATTTCTTTATTACAATACATATCAGTAGATCCCCTTATTGATGGTGATACATTTGAAATAAAAAATAATATCGATGATTATACTGATAATGAAGAAAAAAATATTGCAAATACTGATACAGACTTTGATTATGACGAAGAATCGGAAGATGAAGAAGAACTTCCAATAAATGAGGATATAATAACAAGCGCTGATGGATTAATAACACTTGGGAGGGGAGATACATTAGCTAAGGTTTTAGAAAGGGTTGGAATAAATAAATCTGATATACATGAAGTCTCTGTTGCAATATCTCACATATTTCGCCTACAGAAACTAAAACCCGGTCAAGAAATTTTAGTAAAAACTGACAATAACGATAAAACTTCTATTAAATCTTTAGAATTTAAACCTGATAAGAAATTCAAAATTATTGCTGAAAAAATAAATAAACGTTTTATAGTTAAAAAAGAAATTATCCCCCTGAAACGTGTTGTTAAAAAAATTTCAGGAACAATATTACCAAAAGATCCGGCGTCTTCTTTAAAGCAATGTGGTTTACCTAAACATGTAACTAACGACGCTCTAAAAGCATTAAAGCATATAACAAATATTTCTAAATCAAAGATAGGGTTTAACTTAGCTTATGAACAACACAATACAGAAGAAGGTGAATTAATAAATAGCAATTTACTAGCGATAACCACAACTGTCAATGGTAAGACGAAAAAAATTTACAAATTTTCAGTTGATGGCTCTATGCAGTACGTTGATGCAAACGGCACAATACTAAGTTCAAAAAAAAGCGGGGCGATGTTTATAAAACCAATATCTTATAGAAAAATTACGTCACATTTTGGATATAGATACCACCCTATAAGTGGTCGAAGTAAACTACATACGGGAATTGATCTATCGGCAAGTATAGGTACTCCAGTTCGGGCAACCGCTTCTGGGGGCGTTGTTATGGCTCAGCATTACGGTGGATATGGTCAGTATGTAAAAATAAAACATTTAGAAAATTACAATACTGCGTATGCTCACTTAAGTCGTTATGTTGTTAGACCTGGGCAACACGTGAAACAAGGTCAAATAATTGGCTACAGTGGTAATAGTGGGTATTCAACGGGTGCTCATCTACACTACGAAGTTATGTATAAAGGAAAATTTGTTAATCCTTTAGCTTTCGTTCCAAAACCACCACGAAAGTTTTCTGGTAAAGAACTCACGAGATTTAATGCTTTTAAACGATCTGTCAATATATAAGAGCGTCGGTTATACAATCAATATATTTATAACTTAGTCCGGATCAGTTCAAAAGAGATGCTTCTCATTAATGCTTATGCAGGATTGTTTTTTAATAAACATATGTTTTTTGATCAAATTGATGTTTTAATTTATCGTTTTGTAAACCCTCAAAAAAACTTGTCGTAGAGATCACTTTAATATTTCGTTGTATGAAAAATTAATTTATACGCTAATGCTCGATTTTCTTAATGTAGTATCCTGTGCATAATAGAGTGTTTCATATTGAGCATAGGATGATAATTCGCTTTTTTTACAATTCATCAAAAAGCATTTTTGCAAAAATTTTGTTTGGAGCCATTATTTTAAGTTTTGGCTTGTGGGGTGTTGGAGATATAGTTAGAAGTTATGTCTCCTCACGAACTGCGATACAAGTTGGGAAGCACAAAATCCCGATAGATAAGTTAAGATATGAATATTCTCAAAAGAAGCAAAACCTACGAGATAAAAATGGGAAATCACTTACTATTGAAGAGTTTAAAAATACTGATATTAGCAAAGTTATCTTGGATGATATTATCGAGCAAACTGTTGAAACAGAGACTATACGACAAATTGGTATAGTTGTTCCGAAAATAAGTCTTGCCCAAGTGATACAATCCCTACCAGAGTTTCAAACAAATGGTGTATTTGATGAACGCTTGTATGTAAATATGCTTCAACAATCTGGTATGTCTGAATCAAGATTGTTGCGACAAATACGAGATAGCATTTCAAGAAATCAGCTATTCCATCCAGTAATTTCTGGATACAAAATGCCAAGTTTCATTCGTGATGTTCTTGGCTCGGTGTATGAAACAAATAAAACAATTTGGATAGCAAAGATCGATATAAACAAGACAAAAATAAATGACAATATTGATGACAGTGCGCTAAAACAGTATTATCAAAACAGTGCTGACAAATACAAAAAACCTGAGCTACGACATATAGCTTTAATGAAAACAAATTATGCAAAATTTGTTGATGAAGTAAAAATTACTGAAGATGAAATAAAAACATATTTTAACGATCATCAAGACATGTTTAAATCAACTGAAACGCGTGATTTTGAGCGTTTCGACTTTAATACAAAAGAACTAGCAGAGGCAACTTTGGAAAAGCTAGTTAAAGGTGGTGAGAACTCGCGATCGACTGCTCAAAGTTTACTTGGTATCAAAAAAAGCAATTTTCCAAAATATATTGCGGATGATCTATTCTCATTAACTGTTGGCAAATTTTCAAATGTATACTCAGTCGGGGGTAAATTTTATATATACAAATTAACAAAAATTAATAAACCAAAAGAAAAAAAACAATCAGAAATAATAAATGATGTTCGTAACGCATTACTTTCAGAAAAACTTAATTCTCCAGAGTTTTATTCAACAATACGAGATGTAAAAAATAGAATTGAAGATGCGCTGGCATCGGGAGCTGATATTGATAAGGTGGCAAATGATTACAAATCGGAATTGATTGATATTGAAGATTATGATAAACAAAAGGATACCGAAAGAATAAAAGATATTATTCCAGACGACGAAACTCATAAAGAAATAATAAGTTTAGTTGCAACATTAAATGAAAAACAGTCAAGTCCAGTAATTAGTTCAAAAGAAAATGAAAATATATCGTATGTTGTTTATGTCCGGAATATTGTAAAGGAATCTTTACCTCCGATTGAGGCGATAAAAGATCAAATCACAAAGGATTATATAGCAGATTTAAAAAATAAAGAAACTCTTAGTGTTCTAAACGATTTAATTGGCGAATCGGACAACGCTGTATCTCAAATTAAGGTTTTTCCTGGAGCAAAGAGTTATACAGTTTGCAAGAAAGATTTGTTGTTAGATTCTGACAACAATGACTGGAAAAAATTGCAAAAAGATTGCCCGTATCCGAGAGTCATATCTGACGCGTTATCTGTTCTTAAACAAAATAAATGTAAATTTTACCGGCTTGATGCTGACACATACTTAGTGTTCGGAGTTGAAAAGTTCCAATCTCCGAAATATGCATCAAGTACAATGAGATTTCTTATAAAACAATTTTTAGATCGAACCATGAACTCGGACATATATACAATAGCCCAAACAGAAACTAAAAAACGGCAAAAAATAGTAATACACAAAAAAATAGTCGACGAAGCGATAAGAACTTCAGAAAATTCAGATGGAGAGTAATCACTCTCCAAATTTTGCGCTAGCCAAATATCGTTTCTTTGCAATTCATATTGAATCAAATACTCTCATACCATTGTTATCGATTGAGACTTTATGTAACATCGATGGCGGGACATTCGCGTGAGGATGTGAAACGTTGTAAAAAAGAAGAGTTCACTAACAAAGTGCCCCCTTCCCAAAAAATATACTTAATATTTTTGACTAATTAATAGTTGGTTTTTCCGCGTTGTCTTCTTGCGATTTGTCATCCTTGTTTTTATTCGCTACTTCGTTCTTTTTCTGAACATACAATGAAGCAAAATCTATTGGATCAAGGAGTAGTGGTGGATAACCTCCATTTTTTGTGATCGTAGCAATTATTTCCCTAACAAACGGGAACATAAGAAACGGAACATGAACAAATAAAGCCGGTTCAAGAATATCTGCTTGTTGTGATTTATCAACAGAAACCAATGCCCCATAAGAAAGATCTATTAAAAAGACCGTCTTTTTATCGACGGTTGAGTCAATATTGACTTTCAATATAACCTCATAAGTATCGTCATTTAACTTAGAGACACCAGATGATACGTTAACAGAAACGTCAGGTTTTACATTCTTTTCGCTGTACTTTATGAGAAAATTAGGATTTTCAAAAGATAAATCCTTTACATATTGATCATGTATAAAAAACGGATATTGGCTATTAACTTCTTTACCACTTAGCGTTGAAGATCCAGTTGTTGTGTTTTCTTCTTTCAACTTCTGTTGAATAGCCATTAGTTAACCCCTTTTTCAGATAAACGACGATTGTGAAGTATTTCGTCTTTTATGTACAGAGCTCTCTTGCTTAACTTACAGTCGCAAGTTTTCAGTAAGTAGGCATCCAATCCGCCGTTTTTTTCAACAGTACGTAATCCTGAAGGAGTTACACGTAATTGAAAAACTTTTTTCAAGCTATCACTCATAAATGAAATTTTCTGAAGATTTGGTAAAAACTTCCTGCGCGTTTTATTATGAGCATGGCTTACGTTGTTACCAAACAAAACTGTTTTGCCTGTTAGTGCACACTTTCTTGGCATAATATAACCTTTTAACCTATGAAATCCTGCCTTAATGCTAACATGGATTGGTATATTTGCTCAATTTCATTCAAGTAGCTTGAACCGTTTTTCAATTTTGCGTATACTCACATTGTGATCTGGTCATATAGCTCAGCGGTAGAGCACTACGTTGACATCGTAGGGGTCACAGGTTCGATCCCTGTTGTGACCACCATTTCATATGATGCAGAAAACAGCGTATGAAATTTCTGTTTTCGATTGGTGGTATATCGATTCTTTTCTTTGGCTTTACTTTTCGGCAAAGTGCTTTGCCTACTCACTCAGTGTTCATAAAAAGTACAGATCGTTTGTATTACATTATGCAACGAGATAAATCTTTCAATAATAATATTCTTTTTAAATTTATTGACAATATGCCTGAATTAAGAAAACGAATACCTACGGGAGAATATATCTTAGATGAAAAAGAAAATACTTACACTTTTCTTTTAAAATTATTTTCAGGTAGTTATGTAAGACATAAAATAACATTTCCAGAGGGGCTAACAGTACATCAAATTATTGAACGTCTGAAACAAAACACAATACTAACAGGGAGTATAAATTCAATTCCAAAAGAAGGCAGTATTATGCCTGATACTTATTTTTATAAGTTTGGAGATACTCGTCAAAATATAATAAATCGGATGAGAGATGAAATGAATAACTTTAAAAAACAACTTCAAAATGAAAATAAGACGGATCTTACTTGGGATAAAATTGTAACTCTCGCATCTATTATTGAATTAGAAGCGGGAGGTAGTAAAAATCGCTCTCTCATTTCTTCGGTGTTCCATAACAGGCTTAAAAAAGGAATGAGGCTTGAAAGTGACATGACTGTAATATATGCATTAACAGTCAATGGTGAATATAAAGGATCTATAGATCGTAAACACATATTACATAAAGATCTGTTTGTTAAATCTCCATATAACACATACAGGAATTCAGGATTGCCTCCAGCTCCTATATGCTGTCCCGGAAGAGCATCGATAAAAGCAGCGATACACCCAGCTGATACAAAATTTTTATTTTTTATTGCAGATATAAATACTGGAGAAGTTTTTTATTCTGATAATTTAAAACAGCACAATAAATACAGAACAGAAATAAAAAATAGTCAACGCTACGCTAAACAACAAAACATGAAATAATCGAAATTACGAAACACTAAGCTGTCCCGGGAATTCTATTGTAATGAGTCCACCATATAAACAAAAGCATTTATCTCCGTTCGAACAAACTGATTGCCCGCATACTTTTACGTTAAATTTTTTTGTAAGCCACTTTGATCCTAATATGTTAGGAACACACATACAAGGAACAATTCCTACTGGAGTTTTTATGACAGACGGATTGGTAAGATTATAACACATGCCAAATGATGGAAGATTTATAGTAGTCGCATCAGGCATTCTGACACATCTTGCACCTGATATAAAAACATTTGTTGTCGGGAGAATTGTTACTTGACATAATACTCCAGAAGTACATTTACACACAGCTTTGTTTACTGCGATTGTCATTACTAAAACCTATAATTACATCCTAGTTTGACACTAAAAGTGCGCCCCGATGTATTTTTAGTTTTGTTACTGCCTGCTGATATATTTAATTTATCGGCAGTCTTATCTTCACCGTAGGAGCATTCGGCAACCAGTGATACCCCATTACAAACAGAAAATTCTACACCTGCTCCAAAAGTCGGAAATAAAGACCACTCTTTCTTTTCTTTAGCTAAGTCATTAACTGTAAAATCGTATTTATAATTTGATAGTTCAAGACCTGTTTTTCCATAGAGCATAATTCTATTGAGAATAAAACCCAATTTAGCGAATGTTGAATACTCAGTCCCAGACTTTACTTTTGCTACATCAAATTCTTTTGAATATTTTACCTCAGAACCAGGATTAAACCCGACAAAAGAATCAATCCCAACAACAACTGAGCCAAAGTTTTTATCAAAACCTAACAAAAAACTCGCTTCTAAATTATTCTTATCTGTTTTTATTTTAGATGTAGTACTGTCCAAACCATCGTCACCTGATAGCAACTCTCCATGTAATTCATTACGATGTACTCCAAGTCTAAAACCTGAGTAGAACCCGGTTTTTAAAGAGGTATTCTTTTTGTTCGAAGATGACGAATTATCAGCATTTTTTTCATCATTCTGTTCTTCATTTTTATCATTTTGTTCATCGCGATCAATATCTTCTTGTGAGTTCTCAGTTGCCCATGCGTCGATAAGGCATGTGTTCGAACAATTAGCAATTAGCAACAGTAACAAAAACCTTGATTTAACCACATGCCTACCCAAATAGTCACTATTACTCTAATTCTCCTACAAAGCGGAGATTACAACAACCGAATATGGAAGAAATCGGATACATAAATAACGATTGGTAAATTAACGACATTGGTGGGTGCCATAGGGTTCGAACCTATGACCTACTGATTAAGAGTCAGTTGCTCTACCAACTGAGCTAGGCACCCACATGATAATGATACACTAAATCACAATAGACTAGTAATACCGACCTTTACGCGACTTGATCAAGAAACGCCGACCGAATCCAATAGGACTGGTTACAACACTTTGCTTGTAAAGCCACATGTATGGCGTCTCCTACGGGATTTGAACCCGTGTTACCGCCGTGAGAGGGCGAGGTCCTAGACCACTAGACTAAGGAGACACTTTCACACGTCTATTTTACATAAAATAGCGATATTATGCAAAACTTGCCAAACAAGGTACATACAGAGGTGTTATAATCCATCAAGTACACTTAACTAAATTAACATTGACATTACTCACGGTGAAACTACTTTGTTTTTTGTGGCATTTTACGTTTCCACTTGTTCTTTTTGTGACTTTTGGTTCATATATTCTTGTCTCTTGTGAATATAACGAAATATCAAATTCATATATTCAAGCATTTGTATTGTGTTGCTTTATTTTATTCATAGAATATTATGGATGGATTGTGTTAGTTTTATTACTCGCATATAGTGCATGGCAAAGATGCCGAAGAAATGGATCGATGTATTGAAAGTGCGAGTCGCAAGATTGCGTCTTAATGTGAGAGCTCCATACACTGGCATTGGAAGACATGGGTATTAATTTAAGGACTGGGATATATGAAGGCAAGTTTATTGGAGGTCATAGCGACACAAGAAATATTGCCTTTATTGCCATTAATGTTAAGGCTTCAACACAGGAAGACACAAGAAGCAAAAAATATTCTGTTGTTTTTAATATGTTTGCAGATGAAGCCTTTGGCTCCGATAGCGAAGGTTAGCGAAGGTGTTGAACGCGTTGCGTCCGATACCGAAGGTGTTGAATGTTAAGGAACTTATCACAAATAATAATAAATACGCCTGTACTTCCAATAGATTTTGGAGACGGAGGGTACAAAGTAGCGGAAGGGCACAAAACATTTAATCTCAAGAATTTAATTTTAAGTCCCTCGAAAGAATTGGTAAGTAGGTGCGGATTTATAAAGGCAGCAGGATACAAAGATAAAGAGCTCAATGAAGAGGACGTTACATTACATAGGTGTTGGATTTCTCCATATAGAGGCGGAGATTTCTTTTTATATATTAGTTGTTGGAAATTAGAAGATGCGACTGTTGAGCTCGAAGAGGAAAGTAATATAATCCGCATAACATGGAATAATGACCAAGCAGGCTATCCAGAGGATTATTTTCAATATTGGAGGCGAACGGACAAAATAAAAATACAATATTATGAACCGATACCTGACAGTGAAGAAATAGAAGAAGTACGATATTGGGAAATTGACGCACAAAATCATGCAGATTTAGGAAACACGACGCGAGTAAAGTATAGTGACAACAGTTTAGAAATTACGTTAACAGATGATGAAAAAGAACAGTTTAACCGTCTAGTTGAAGCCAAAGGCTCCGATACCGAAGGTGTTGAGGTAATAGCGAATAAAGTAAAAATACATGTTGGAAGATTATGTTATATCGATAAAGATAAAGATGATGTTCAATACATGAAAAATGAAAACGTAGTTTCCGTTAGCGAAGCTAATGAAGTTACCGGATGGAGTTATTTCCCTTATTCTATTGTACAGACAGGAATTGAACACATACAAGGATTTTTCATAGCTAACGGAGTTTCTCCGTTTTTTAAAGTCAATTACAATGAAGCCGTAGGCTCCGATAGCAAAGCTGTTGAGGAGCGAAGCGAACCACGAAGTGAAGATGCGAAGCAACAAGAACAACCAAAAGATCTATATACCTTTAAGTCGTTACAAGAGGATGTCCCTATTAGGCTAAGTGACGCCAGGTTTTGGACATACAACGAAAATAACAAAGGAAATTATGAAAAACATAAAATGAAGCTTACGGCGGACGCAGAAACAGGTAACTTAAAAATAGATTGCATACCGACACGAGACAGTACAGCATTAGTAAAAAATAATATTTTAAAATTAAAGAATGGGAACACGATATACGAAGGCAAGATATTAAAAGTTGAATATAAAAAACAGACAGAGTTAGAAACTGAATCATTTGGATATTACGAAAAAGAAAGCAAATTTATTTTTGAAATAGAAAATCCTGAATGGGATAAAACCTCGGAACAATGGAATGGAAAAGAACTTTTTATTATTAATCCTGAATGGACAACTATTAATAATAGCCCAGAAAGACCAAAAGACAGTGGAATTAAACGGGGCTATAAACAGGACATAGTGCATAATTTTTTTTATAAGTGGCGAAATGAGGAAGCTATAACTGTATTGAAATATATACCAAATCCTGAATTACCCGGAAATAATGAAGATGAACGATGGTTATTATTCTATGACGCGAAACCAAAAGCAATACCGCCAGAAGATACTGATGAGAGGAGAGTAGGGAGTATAGAGTATCAAAATCCTAAAACGAGAGTAATAGAGCTTGGTTATCACCCTGGAATAACGTCAACAGTTGTTGGTGATAATCAAATGCACTGTTATATTACGCTTGATATACAAGCTGACGAGCGGTTTATAGAACAGAGAGAGCATTTATCACAGCAGTTTAGTATAAAGGATTGGGAATTAATTTTACTGATGCCTTGTCCAAAGCTGAGTGTTGTATATCAGTATCATGGCTATTTATATGGAATTGGTTTAGCTGATATACATAACAATTTCACAAAAGAAACATATACAGACAGATATTTGTTATACAGAACGACAATCCAGGGGGATGCTAGTAAGTGGTTTGACCCCGCTCATGCCTCATTTTATTTTCAAGATTTAAAAAGTTATTTTCCACAAAACGATTACCCTATAACATTAATTAGTAACCAGCAGTATTTATATGTTGTAGGAACGAAATTTACACAAGTGTGGTTACCTAGGATGGAGCCAGCACAAGCAGTTATATACGACCAAGATGGGAACATAAAAACGCCAGGACATATAGATATTTTTGGGAAATACATAACAACATTTGAATGTGACTGTCCGGCGCCAGGATTGGCATTTATACACGCAAACTTCGTTTCGTTAATTAACGATGAAGGAATGTGGATTATTAACCCATTCACCCTAAACGACAAGCCAGAATTAATAAAAGGAGATATACACGAAGGATTAATACGTGAATTGTTTGGAAGAGTACAGCAAAGCACTTGGTTACAGAGTTGTACATTTTTGTATAGAGACAGCTATTACATAAAAATAGGGAACCAAGAACAAGTCCTATTTTTACAAGATTTAGGAAATAGCAATTTTTTTACGACTATTTTCGATAGTGAAGTATTAACTCATTCAATACCTGTGTTTGGTACACATCGCACTTTACTATTGGCAAATATAAAAAATAATACTGTTTCGTTTTATCAATATAGAGACGACCCAGCGATTTACATAGATGATAACAATAAGCCAATAGAATGTCGTTGGGACTTTTCTATGATGTCGCCTAACAATAAGGTATGGCAAAATTTACGCATTAACTTAAACGTAGAACATGAAGGTAAAGAGCCATTAAAAGCAAATGTACGATTAATTAATAGAAGAAATTACCACTCAGATATTACGAAAGAAATAGAATTTAGTCTACAAAACCAGCATCTACCAGATATGAATCACGGAAGTGACTTTGTTTTTAAGGATAATTTTGTTATCATGACCCAGTCTGTTCGTTTCTTAACTGAAATGTTATCAGTTTATGTTACAATTAATGTGAAAAATAAACTAACAATAAATAATTTTATATTTATAGGCGGAGTAGCTAATGCCATCAATAAATATTGATATTAAGAGAGAAAAAGATAGATATAGTTCATTTGGGAACACTAGTAAAAAGGGAGATATAGACAAAGACAATAGAATTACAGATGAAGCGATAAATGCTTTAGTAGACTATCAAAACTCATACGATGGACAATTATACCAATCAACAAAAGAACATGCAGGAGAATACTTATATATTGGAGAAGATGGAAAAATAGCAACAAAAGTTGCATTGATGGATGATTTGCCGGACTTTAGTATTACCGGAGACCATATAGAAGATGAAAGTTTAACAGAAGCCCATATTCAGCCAGGAAGTTTGACAGGAGCACATTTTGAAACGGACACGTTTAAGAATATACCAGTTGGAGCATTACAAATAACACAGGAACACATAGGAGAAAGAGCTATCCGTGAACAACACATAGGAGAAGATATAACAAATAACAAATTAGCTAAAGGAGCGATAGGCAAAGATAATTTACAACAAAACATTATTTTACCTGAACATATTGCCGATGAAGGAATACCGTTACGATGTTTGCCTGAATTTGGAACTGCGTATTATCTTAAATATGAAGCCAATGAAGAACAGGAAAAAGAAAAACCTATACAGTATTTTGTAGTAAATAATCCTGAGAATTACAGCGTTGTTATAGAAAACAGAGGATGTTATAGATTTACAGTACTAGCAGAAAATAAAGAACAACTGGAAGACGCGAAGCAATTAGACATATCCGCACTGCCAAACTATGTATTAAGTTTGACATCAATATATCAAAACGAAGATGACAATGACGACGATGTTACTCTTGCTCTCCTTACTAGGAGCAGTGAAAATGCGGTTCAAAAAGGATATGGGCTTTATTCTCTTCCTAGGATGTTAAATACCACCGAAGATGATAGTAATATAGTGTGTAATTACTACTATGACGATTATTTTATTATCCCCCTCAGCAATCCCACTTTTTATCGAAAAGACATTGAAGACGATATTAATGATGGAGTTGTAGACTTATTTAACTTGAAAGTAAATAAAGTGCAACCAGTAAATGAAAAAGGAATTTCCGATGGCAATGAAAACAATATAATAAATAATTTTTCCAATTCTGGTTTTGTAAAAATATATATAAGTAAAAACACTAATGGCGACATCATTTTGTAAGGGTATATATTATGGCGATAGAGAAATTAAAGCCTTTTGGTGTTAAATTTGGGTCTGACAAAAATAATGCTACGAAAGCAGACTTAGATGATTACTACAATAGTAGATTGGCTAAGTTAAATGAAATAAAAACGGCATTACAAAACGCGCCAACTAAACGAATTATCCCAAAAGTAACGAAAACAAATTGTTTTATTAATATAGGAAATGACGGGTACGCTAAGTTAGTTGATGAACTACCTGTAATACTCGGTGGGAAAATAGATAGTGACAAAATAGCTAATGGAGCTGTAAATAAAAATAAATTTAAACAATCTACAAGAATTAGCAAAGAACACTTAAGCAACAATTTTAAATTGGAAAATAGGCATTTCTACAAAGGAAATGCAAACTTAGTTTCCGTTAGCGAAGCTAATGACAACAACAAACCTGAAATTTTGGTATATAGCGATACACTAAAAGATACGCTGCCAATGTCTAAGTTTAACAATGGATGCTTTACCGAAAGAACGCTTAAAAATGTAAGGCTAACAAGTGAAAAGATAGCGCCTAAAAGCATACATCCAGAGCACTTTGCTAAGGACTTTATTCTGCCGAAACAAAAAACAGGAGAACACATTTTAAGTAATTGTTTTGCTAACTTAGATATTTTTAATAACGATGTTAAGTATAAAATAACAGTTCCTGATAATATGTGTGTAATAGATGATTACACGGGAGAAAACGTAGTTTCCGATACCGAAGGTGTTGAAGCCAAAGGCTCCGATAGCGAAGCTGTTGAACTTAAATATATTAATTTAAGAATAGTCTTAGATTATTTCTTAACTGTTAAAGCCTTTGCCTCCGATAACGAAGAGGGCGCGGTACAACACCCAGCATATATAGGAGACGCTTACCAAGTATGGGGCAATTTAGCCTGTATAATGACGCAAGAACCTGACTTATCACCACAAACATACGATCTAAAAGAAGCAATGGGCTTTTCTATAATGGGCTCTAACGCAATATACTCAGCTAACGAACAAGTAAGAATACATGCCGAGTTTGTTATAGCAATACA
This sequence comes from uncultured Pseudomonadota bacterium, assembly GCA_902784055.1. Lineage (GTDB taxonomy): Bacteria > Pseudomonadota > Alphaproteobacteria > RUG11792 > RUG11792 > RUG14087. Next base: position 5,956 of record CACZTP010000007.1, on the reverse strand, counting down.
ACCACAACTGGAAGACGCGAAGCAAGAGGAGCCACAAAGTGAAGCCGTAGGCTCCGATAGCGAAGCTGTTGAGGAGCAAGACGAACCGGAGCAAGATGTTAAAAAGCATGTTGTAACCTTTACTATTAAAGGAATAGCAGAAGAATTAAAGTTAGATAGCTATTTAATAAAAGTTGTTGACGCTTCTGTACGACTAAAATGTACTCTTACAAAGAATACTATGTCCCCCGAGGAACTAGATGTTCCTCAAGTACCAGATCTGGAAGACTCTCAACCAACAGAAAAATATAATGTTGAGGAAAATATAAAACAATCTAAGATAGATGACAACACTTATAAAGCAGAGTACGATTATAAAAAAGAAAATGTTACGGGATACAAAAATAACAATCAATTCGGTAACATGACAATGTTGTTAATGAAAGAACCTAATAAAAAAACATTAAAAGTAGAAAAGACCGAAATCTCATATAATGGATTTAAAGAAATCCAGAAAAGCAATACAACAGAAATAATTATTAATAACGAACCGGAGGTCGCGGAGCAAGAGGAGCGAAATAAAACAACAGGGACAAGACAAACGAATAAAGTAATAAATGATGGGTTAAATTTGGAAGAAATAAACACGAATGAAGAGAAAGAGGAAATAAAGAGTAATAACGAGGAGCCGTACAACATAAATACAACAAAAACAAAAAAAATAGTGTGGAAAAATACCGATTTAATAACAGAAGAGATAAAACAAGCTCAAGCAGAAATAATAGGTAATGAGATAGAGGATGATAAATCCATAAGTATTAACGAAAATATTAAAGTTAATTTATCCATTACCAAAAATGTTGAAATAAATTATACAGTACAAACAAACTATCAAAAGGAAAATAATAAACAGGAGGACGAGGAACAACCGGAGGACGCGAAGCAAGTAGTTACTGGAACAAGGGTAACATTCGGGCAGTGTCAGGAAGACAACAATATTTTATTTTCTATAAAAGCTAATGAAACTATAAAAAACAATCCTGATGGCACATATGAATACAAACAAGAGAAAGAATTAGAGGATGAAGAAGGTAATAAACACGAAATCAAAATAGAAGAGAAGAAAGAATTAATTTTACAAAAGGAGAGTGGGGAACAAGTAGAGTACCTTAACCAAAAAGATAGCTTCACATGGAACAAAAGCAATCTTATAAGTCAGACAATAACGCATGAAGTATTTAACAAAGATGGAGACAAGATAAGCGGAGCAACGAAGAATGTAGCGACCGTAGTAAATACTATTTCGTTAGAGGGGCGCCATCCAACTTTAGAAGTACAAAAAAATGCAGAATTATTAATTTTGGACGATCTGGAACAGAGAAACAAGGAAAAAAGGGAAGCGTTAGTAATAACTAACGCTCAGAATGATTTTAACATAATAAGCAATACAAACGCAAAATCTTTTAATACTGAAGCTCTTGATGTTGTATCCCACGGTGATTTATTAGGATATGAAGATATAAGAACGGATTTACAGAATAAAGTTAACCAGTACCGGATTTCCGCAGATAACAATATAGAAATATTACCAGATGATCCATTAAATATTGATGTATCTTTAGATAATTATAGAGAACGTGCGCAATCTATATTAGTAAACGATAGGAGAGACATATTTGAACAATACTTAATACGCCGAACTGAAAGTGAAACAATTGACAAGGTAACTGATTATGAGCTTATAGAGCCACAAGATAATACTGGCGAACCAAGAGTAAGACCTATTTTTACACCTATTTTAACTAGTATAAACTTTAAAGAAGTTGCTTTAGAGCATGACTTAATACAATCAAACAAAGATAAACAAGATTTAAAAGCAACAAACAAAAAGTTAAATAATATTGTGAAGAAATATAAAATGGACAACGAAAGCAAAGATGAACAGATAGAATCTTTAAAAAATACCGTAAGAGCGCAAGACTCACACCTTCAAAAAATGAAAACAGCATTAAGCGAAAAGGATACCCAGATTTTGAATTTAAATAATGAACTGCAAGAGAAGAGTGAACTAATACAAAGTAAAGAGAACGAAATACAAAGTAACGCGAATTTATCAGAACAAGAAAAAACGGAATTACAAAGTCAAATTAATGCTCTTAAAGAGGACGTTAAACAGAGTAATAACAAACAAAAACAGTTGGCAAAAGAAAAGGAAATGATAAAAAACAACCTCAAAGAATTAAAAACAAAACGCAAACAAGATTTACTTCGAATAAATGAACTTGAGCAAGAGAAAAATCAATATAAAACAGAGCGGGAGCAATTAAGCAAACAAATAATAGAAAAAGATAAAACAATAATATATGCTAATTCTAAATTAAAACAAGTGACACAAGAAAATACGGCTCTAAAAAAAACCATAGAAAGTACAAATAATGAAATATCCCTATTAAAAGATAAAATAACACAAGAACAAAATAAAATTATAGAAATAGAGAATACAGCATTTGCTAATGACGAAGAGAAAAACAAAGCATTGAAAAAACAACAGCTACTAATCAACACTTTAAAGAAAGAGAAAAAATTATTAGAAGATGAGAATAGAAATAATAAGGAGAAACTACAAAGCCAAGAGAACGAAATAAACGAGTTGAATACACAGTATAATGAATTAGCTGAAGAAAATGATGACTTAGCCAATAAAAACAACGAAGTTATTAAAGAATATGACGAATTGAAACAACAGAATAATAATATTATTAAGGAATCAAAAGAGGCAATTAGAGAGAGAGATGCGAAGATAGCTAAGCTTAGCGAGGATGTTGCCTATAGAGACGGAGTAATAAAATCACAAAATGTGTACGCACTTTTAGAAAAGAAAAAAGATCAGCAAATAAAGATGTTAGAAAGCTCAAACCAATACCTTTCGAAAAAAGTAGATAAAGCTGAAGGAGATTTAAATACGCAAAAAAATTTATTGAAAATAGTTGAACTTATTAATAATAACGAGGACATCGGAGATTTGTTTGAAGAAGATAGTGAGGAATGGATAATATATTTTGTATTGGAAAAGATATTTGAAAATAGAGCTCTAACAGTAAAAGAAGCAACGACACAATTTGTCCAAGAGGAAGAATACGAGGAAGCCGAAAGAATTATAGAAGAGACGGTAGCAATGATAACGCGAAACAACTTAGTGCAGTTATTAGGAGCAACAACGGAACCGTTAGAAGCCAAAATAGAAAAAGCTCAAAACAAAATAAATGAGATGAAAGATGATATAGAAAACAAAAACCGAATAATAGAAAATGATCAGAAAGCAAAAGAAAATTTTAAGAAGAAACAAAACGATTTTAAGTTGAAGTTACAAAAAGCAAATAAGCAAGTAGAGTTAAGAGACAAACAGCTTCTATTAAAAGATGAGGTAATAAAGAAACAAGATGTAGAACGCAAAGAATTAATAACTAGTATGGATTTAAAACAGCAAGAACTAGAAAAAGAAAGAAAACTAACAGCAGAACAGAAAAAAGAGATTTCATTATATAGAGAAGAGAAAACACAATACGAACGCACAAAAAAAGACTTAAAAGGCGCACAAAACAAAATAAAAACTTTAAAGAACGATATAGAAAAAGAACGGGAAAAGCAAGAGGACATTAAACTTAAGTTTGACAATGCAAAACGAAATATACAAAATGTAAACGACTTAACAGGGGAATTAGACTATATAGAGAAAGACTATAACCAATTAATTGATGATTATAAAACGTCTAAAATAAGAGAGGATGATTTTAATGCTAAAAGAGAGGGATTATTATCACAACTAAGTACTTTAAAGAATAAGTATGATAATCCCGAGAATAATAGCTATTTTGTACGTCAGATAAAATATACCCAAATAGAAAGGTTAAAAGGAATAAAAGACAAAATAGAGGTAGGAGTAACTTTACCTGTTATAGAAAGGCGAAGAGAAGCTACTTTAACTATTAAAAAAGAACCAAAACTTATTTTACAACAAAATGATAGATTTGTCGCAATAAAAGTTGCCCCTATATGTTTAGGTGATATCAAGCATAAATATGATCCTCATAGCAACTGGTTTGCAGTATCACATTCACTAGCATTTGCGGTTACTCATGTGAAGCTTCCAAATGGAACGATTGAAGAAGTTAAACCTAAAACATTTTTATTCTATAACGATAATATCCAAAAAAACAACAAAACGGTAGCGATCTCTTATGTTCCTTACACGAACATAAAGCCTATCGATGATTTTATACTTAAGAAGATAAGCGACCTCACTGAAGCGGAAAGAAGCGCCCTCCTTGAGGAGGGTGTAAGTGCGGATATAAAAAAATCTATCGAGAATATAAAAGGAAGCGGCACCATCGAAGTACTGATGCCTACATTTTTTATGCTTTTAAGAGACTATATTGTTCTGTTTAAGAACCGCGGTGTACAAATAGCTTTTATTAAAGTATTAAACGCTAAACAGAAATATATCGAAACGCACGGAATATATAGATTGTTATCAGATATAATTGTAAAAAAAGGAGTATGTAACGATTGGATTCCTGTCAGCTTTATTAAAGCCGTCAGTATCTATGAACACTCAATGCACTGGGATTCCGACGGTTGGGCTTCAATGTTTATTCGCGGAAATATCGATGAAATATTAACTTATCCTGACAAAAAGAAATCGCGCTATACTCTAGGAAATATTCCAAAGTATGTAACTAATTTTCCCGGTCAAGTTATCTATTAACATTCGTAACTCCGAACTTGACTTGCTTCCCTTTGAATTTCCAATCGCACATCATGCAAGTACGGTATCATTAGTTATCATTAGTGTATTGGTAAGATACTCACTTGACGACATTCTTCTAGGACGGCGCCAGAGAGGATTTTTTTAATTTATTTAATTTAATTTTCAATTCCTCGTCACAAGCCTCACAAACCTCTCTATAAAAATCATCACTCGGATGGGTTGGTTTAATCGCGACGAGTCCTACGGAAACATTACAATGAGTCTTGTTTAATCGAAATTTTTCTACCAATGCCACTAGGGTTCTTTGTTCCGGACTCAAGTAAGGAGCAGACACGCTCCCAGAACTCTCAGTTACAATCCCTGCCTGAATTAAGGGCTCATCATCTCCTTTTTTGTTTCTTAGCTCCTTATCAAAACCATCGAGATCTGCCCGTATTTGATACTCGTCTGGGTAATAATATTGTAATATGGATGTTTCAAAACATATCAAACCATCTTTTCTATATCGCTCATATCTTTCTTTCCAATTAATTTTTTTTACATACAATGGAGCTTTTTTTATATCCTCTTTTACAACGGGAGCAGGAGAGTAATTTACAGTAGGTTTATTTACAATATTAGAGGCTACAGGAGCAGGATCCATGTTCTCTAAAACAATAGGTGTTGCTACAAGTCCTATCCCTAAAACAGCTAAAAGAATAATCATATTTTATTTTTACAAGATTACAAGATTACAAGATTACAAGATTACAAGATTACAAGATCACAAGGTTAGTATAACATGTTTTATGTTATTTGAAATGTGAAATGAAAAAAAATTTTTTGAAAAAAGTTAAAAAAAAGGTGTTGACATGGGTTGAGAAAATTTAGTAAAAATATCTCAGAGGGGGATGACGGGATGAGATACCCAGCGATGGGTGGCGAGTTCGGTCGTTTCCTAAAAGTTCGAAGTTGTGATATAATAACTTCAGAACCCCGAGACTGAAAAGGGTGACAAACCTGAGAGAGTTTAGGGTGTGAAGTTCGGTTTTATTTTCGAACTAATTTAACAAGTGAATAGACAAAGACAGTAAAAAAGGCAGTAAACAGGTTGCGTATGTAATTATGAAGCTTATTTACTGTTTACAAGAACTAATCTAAATAATTAGTACTTGTTAATTTCTTTTAAGTTAATAGTGAGTAAGTTGGAATTGAACGGTATTTAAATAC
>CACZTP010000006.1 GCA_902784055.1 uncultured Pseudomonadota bacterium | reverse complement strand
TATTATCAGTTGGACAACTTCTGTTGAGTAACAGCTGTAAATAATTTTTAAGGAAGAAGGGAGAAAGAGACTTATGAAAAGTTTTAAAAACAAACATTTTTAAGATGTTTAGCAAAACCAATCCTTGCTATATCGACTGTAACAACAGCTTGGATCGTTATTATTTCAGAAGAAGTTAGCGCCACTTCTAATTCATTTGTAATGCGTGATATTAATAATATCAATTTAAATAAAGCGAGAAAAGGAAAAATTTATGATACAGAATTTACAGAACGTTCTGTATGTGCTTACGCAACAGAAAAAAGCGTAAAGTTTGATTGCTTGTCTTATGAGTTGAAGTCAATAATAGAGACTATAACAAAAAATGCTCTAAATATGAATAATGCGTCAAAAAATTGCATGGCGCTGATGGTTTATAAAACTTTAATTGATGACCATACGATAGACTTTGGCAATGGTTATGAAGAGATGCTATATGCTACTTGTTGTTTATCATATAAGAATTCGGAAAAATTGAATCTATCAAATGACCAGATATTTCAAAAGGGAATTTCATATCTAAATGGTTTTATGTTTTACAAACACCATTGTTAATGTAATGAACTTAACAAATGACATTTGTCTTAAGCCGAGTTTTTGTAAAAATTATGAACAAGCATTAAATTTTTTAACAAAAGACAGTGAAAACAATAAAAATTTACAAAATAAAGTTGTAAAACTATTAAAAATAAATCATAAAATCGACGTTAATATGCAGGATTTTATTTCACATATTTCAAAAAAAGCGAATATTTTTACTGCAAGTAGTGATAATAATATGTCTAACAAAGCGCATAAAGATAGACAAAAATTCGACTGTGATAAGTGTTTTGATTTTTTATATAAAAAGTTTTTTGATTTTTTTCAAACGAATATTAACGGTTTACACCCGCTAGAAACGGATATTTTAACAATCAAAACGAGCACATCATCTTCTTCTATTAAAGATGAAAATTTTGGTAAAGAGCATTCTGTCTTTATCAACGGCTACATTATAAAATTGAATGAGATTCGCAGTAAAACGAATAGTATTAGTACGCTTTTTTACAAAGACGAAATCTCTGATATTGAACTGGAACGTGTATTAAGCAATAAAGAGTCTTTACAACGTATTGTTACAGAACTAAAAACGATATTTTCGCTACTTGATGAGATTTATGATTTAGAAGAGTTTGTTAAAAATAAAAAACATCTTGCTTATTTTAGTGACTCTTGTCTAAACAAGACTATACAAAACGATGAACTTGAATCGATTGCAGACGATATTTTAAGAAATGTATGTAACATATTCCATTTTTTTGGTCGTGTCTTCGAGCAAGTGTATACGAAGATTCTGAATTATTGTGTTGATAATGCTGAAAAATTGAAAAAGACAGTTAATCAAACACGTACGGAAGTTGTATCTTACTTGCACAAAAATTTACCGATATTGGAAACGGGTTTTTACAAAGCTTATTCCGAAAATACAACGCATTTCTTCAAAAGGTACGAATTATTCGTTAATACTTCTGGACAAATCAATTTTTTTAAGATGAATTTACTAGAATTATTACATCTTGGTGAATTATATATTAACCTTAAAGAGGATGAAGAAAACGTCCAATAATTTTAGATCGATAAAGAGCAATCTTTAATTGTGATCAATTTCCACAGAACGGAGGAATTTTGTTTTACTGGAAATCCCCTGCTGGGGTGGAACTTGACTTTGAACTACGTCTATGCAAATGATTCACAAACACTGAATAAAGTCAACCATTGATGAAGGAGCGAAAAACCAGCGTTGCATTAGTTCCTCCAAAACCAAAACTACAGCTTAACCCAACAGCCATATCCCTTTTTTTAGATATATTTGGCGTTAAATCGATATCACACCCTTCATCAGGATTACTTAAATTGATTGTTGGCGGAATAACGCCATTGCGTAATGCCTCTGTAGTAAATATAGCTTCGACGGCACCGGCCGCTCCAAGCAAATGACCAGTGGCTGACTTCGTGGAAGATACAGATACTCTATAAGCATGCTCTCCAAAGACTTTTTTTATAGCTTTTATTTCAGCTAAATCTCCCTGTTTTGTCGAGGTTCCGTGAGCATTTATATAATCAATGTTCAATGGAGATACCTCGGCATCATTTAAGGCTCTATCTATACTTATAGACGCTCCTTGTGCTGTAGGATCCGGTGATGTAATGTGATAGGCATCACATGACGCTCCATATCCTACTATTTCACCGTATATTGTTGCCCCCCGAGCTTTTGCGCTTTCTAGGGTTTCCAAAGCTAAGACCCCCGCACCTTCTCCCATAACAAAACCGTCGCGATCCTTATCCCACGGGCGAGATGCTAATGCAGGAGTATCATTGAACGATGTTGATAAGGCATGAGCTGATGTAAATCCTGCGATGCCCAATCTGCATACAACGCTTTCAGCGCCTCCAGCTAGTGCAAAGTCGCAATACCCATCTCGTATTTGATGGAATGCTTCGCCTATACAGTGAGCTCCAGAGGAACAAGCGGAGGTAATGCTGTAGTTTCCGCCATTAAAACCGAAACGTATAGCGACAAGTCCACCTGCCATATTCCCAATAACCGAAGGTATAAAAAAAGGGCTCACTCCACGACGAGCGCCATTATTTGCAAGACTGACAGACGTTTCATAAAGGCGAGGCAATCCCCCTATTCCGCTTCCCACAATGACTGCCGTCCGCGCTTTTTCCTCAGATCTAAGATCTTTCCACCCAGCGTTATCAAAAGCGTCTTGAGACGCTACAACTGCATAAGTTATAAACTTATCGATCTTACGTTGTTCCTTTTGATCAATATAACTATCGGGATTAAATTCACCTGGCAATAATCCCGCTATCTTAGACGGAAGATCCGACACATCGAATGTATCTATAAAACGAATTCCGCTTTTGCCAGCAATTAGATGCTTCCACACCGTGCTAATATCGCATCCTAGTGGGCACAAAATACCTCTCCCAGTTATAACAACGCGTCGACGAATACTTTTATTTGGTATATTTTCATTTAAAGCGGAATTATTCATAACTAGTTATTTTTAATCGTTTCTATATAGTTAACGGCATCAGCTACAGTCTTTATTTTTTCTGCATCTTCTTCACTTATAGTGCAGTTATATGTTTTTTCAAGTTCCATTATTAATTCGGCTTGTTCAAGGCTGTCCATTGATAAATCATCTTTAAATGTTGCACCTTCGGAGATCTTGATCTCATTGACCTTTAAATTTTTAACCATAATTTGTTTTATCTGTTCGTAAATTTCACTATTCATGTGTGTCATACATTGAAGATTAACTACCTCATGAGTGTACACGGCGGGTCACCTACCGGTCAAGAACCTACTGATCGGAGAAAGCTGAATTATCATTGTTATGATTTCTTGCTGTAATGTACCTAGCAGAGTATGCTATTGCAGTTAACACAATAAGCGACATTGATAATATTCCGATATAATTGACAAATTTTGAATGGGGCGATAAAACCAAGCACAAAATTGCATAAATAAAAACAACTGTTGTACACACTTTGCTTATTAATATCGGATTTAATGGTACTTTTTTACTAATAACGAATAGTGAACCACCAATTAATACCATGTCCCTTATTGTCAATATAAGAGCAACAACAAATAAAACTGTATTTGGGCATCTAAACCACACCCCCCACAGGATTATATTCGCAAATACCTTATCAGCAAGGGGATCTAACAAAGATCCCAGTTTCGACACGGCATTGTATTTTCTTGCAATATATCCGTCGAAAAAATCACTAATAGATCCTAGTACAACGAACATAATTGCAACATTCTTATTCCCATGTATCAAAAAAAACACAGAAACAAAAGCCGATACAATTCGAAAAACACAAAGAAGATTAGGAACTATCTTTACTAAAGACATAAAAACGAATGCGGGAACGTCCCCGCCATTTAATTAACAACCGACAAGTTCCGTTTTACTAAAAAAGAATGAAATCTCACGTTCTGCAGTATCTTCAGCATCAGAACCATGAACGGAATTTTGATCAATTGATATTGCATATTTCTTACGTATAGTACCCTCTTCCGCATTTGCTGGGTTCGTCGCCCCCATCAATTTCCTATAATCAGCAACAGCGTTTTCTTTTTTTAGAACCTGAACAACAACGGCTCCTGAAGAGATGTAATTACACAGATCTTCATAAAATGGTTTGTCTTGATGAACATCGTAAAATTTCTGAGCTTGTTCCTTTGTAATTCGTATTAATTTTTGAGCAATTATACTGAAACCAGCATTTTCTATCATTGAATTAATTTTGCCAGTAATGTGTCGAGACACAGCATCAGGCTTTATGATTGAAAAGGTAAGATTATTTGCCATAAAAAATCTATACATTAAACCATGACCTCAGGATAACATAGCTAAAGCTGGTTTTTTAACAAACCCAGCCTCTGTATTACCAACCGCAATTGGCTGTCCAGTGTTGCTGTCTTGCCACATTAAATTAATGCATTATTTAAAATTGGTAGTTTATGTATTTAAAACACAAAACATGTTATACTACTATTGTAGTATTATACTATATGTATATATTCTAGAAGAATTAACTCAATTAAAACTAGTTGTTTTTTGCAAGGCATGGTATAGTACGCCCGTGGTATTTTTTAGTTTTTTATACAAATGAAGGCAAATTTCTTGCTAAAAGTAGTCACATGTTTCGCAATTGTTAGTAGCATGAGTTTTGTAAAAGCAAGTAGCATAGGTGCAAACATAAACAAAGTTGTTAAGACAACTAATGTTAACGACAGATCTTTTAATACCAATTGTCAAAATAAGAAAAAATTACAATTTGGAATTGAGATTGTCGGTAGAGCAAGATCGGACTGGTATAAAGTTTCTATAAAAAAGGCTTCACAGAATCCGTTTTAAATTTTAATAAAAGTTTTCTTATGACTAATTTGACGCAAACTGGTATAACGGGTGCAATAACCGCAATTATAAATAACTTTCCAAATTTGCAAAATACAATTAACAACTTAACTAATGAACAAAAAGCCATTGTTTTAAAAGATCTTTACTCCGCAGATGTTATTTGTGCACGTGGATTGATTAACAATAACTTGACAGATAATGATTTGAATAATATTCGAGCATCTATGGTTAATGCATGCAATTTTTTAAATATCGACATACGACAGTTTGATTCTGTATTGATGAGTCAACCAAGTAGTTTCTCTGTTATGCTAGCGTGTATAGAAAAACCAGAATTAATAAAGTACAATTTAACAAAAGATGAGTTCATTACAGCGACAAATAACATTAATAATTCAACGTTCATAGAAGATAGCACACCATCTAAAGGCAACAGCTATGTAAATTGGGATATTGGAGTTGGAGTGTTTGCCAATTACTTCGTTACTAGCAATACCTATTTAATCGGAGGAATTTCTTTCTTTTATGATCTAGCAGGTTCTAAAGGTCGGAAAATTAAAATTGATGAAGATGAACCTGAAAGAATTGGAAAAGCATTTAAATTGATTCAGACTTCAGACCTCAAACAAATCTCAGAAGATACAGCTCGTTATAAAATGCAGTATGCGATAGCTCCGAAAATTGGTATTGGTATTCAATGTAGTAAGCGTTTCTCTATAGAAGTATCTGCATTTGACCAAATAACAAAGATTGAATATGATTGTTCATCAATGTATAAATTGCCGATGCTCGATCTTTGCCGCAAGATGGTGCCTGACATTATAGATATTTTCCCTGATCGGAAACAGTCAAACTGGGTTAATAGGTTTGGAGCGGAATTAGGGATTAGACTTAATATAAAAAATAAGCTCTTCACAAAACTTGGAACATTTTACTTGTTTCCTCGCAATATAGCAAATAAAATAAAACCATTTGATTTTAATCTCCAGTCGTTTGGCTCGAGTTTAACTATCGGATTTACCTTTTAAAAACCAAACTTTTGCCGTTCCTTTATTAAAATAAAGGAACGGTCTTATTCGTTACTTTTGTTTTGCTACATACAAAACCCAACTGCGAATAAACGGCATTCATTCCTAAACTGAAATGTCTCCAAAAAACTACTCGACCACGGCATACACACATACGACAAGAGACAAATCTATTTATCTATTCACACAGGATGGTGGCACTATCGTTTTCGTCCAGTAATTAACACTGCTTACAACATTCTCTTTAAACTTTGCAAAGTCGAATGACTTGCATATATATCCAGATGCACCAAGGCGATAAGATTCAAACATCGCTTCAGCATTTATATTATTCGTAAGCATTACAATTGGCACACAAGTGAAACGACGATCGCTTCGCAAATCTCTTAACATAGACAGTCCATCACGTTTAGGCATGTAATAATCTAAAAATATTAAATCCGGCGTTTTAAACTCATCAAAATCTGTGCTCCTTTTCAGAATGCGTATAGCTTGAGCACAATCGTGAACAAACATAACATTCAGATTTGGAATTCCATCCAACGCTCGCTGAGTAATTTTTTCATCGTCTGGATTATCTTCGACAATAAGTATATTGCGTACCAGCCTATCATTACTGACAGAGACCTTTCGAGCTCCTAGTGTCTTTTTAATGTAGCGCTCAAATAATGAATCAATAGAAATGGAATACATTAAAGACAATTTACATAGTAAAGACACAGGAATTCGGCTTACAGCGTTTTCATACTTTTGTAATTGCTGAAAAGAAATTCCAATAATCTTTGCAACCTCGACTAATGTAGAATTCTGACGCTTTCGACAATCTCTAAGTCTTTCGCCCAAATACTTATCGAACTCATGGCTGTTAAACTTTCCAAAATCCATAATCATACATGTCAAATAAAAGAACCTTCTTATACAAATACCTTGCTAATTTGTTTTTTCTTTCGAACCAAACCTACCTTTGAAAATAATTCACCGTCAGCATTCTTCTCCATCGGATTAGATTGTGACGCAACAGCTGGTAATTCTAGTTCCCAAAGACATCCGATATCGGATTTAACAAATTGGAAATACCCACTATTTTTTTTAAGCAATGAATTTGCTATCGAAATTCCAGAAGCTTGAGAACTAAGAGAATTCCGGATCTTATTTCTATCACCATCAGTAAGCTTCTTCCCGTTATCGCTAAACTGAAGCATAACCCGGTTATCACGTTGGCACAATTTTGATATTTTTACCACAAGCGGTTGCTTAGTTTTTGCGTGATTTAATGAATTCTCTAGCAGATTTTTAAAAACACGCAATATCTCATCCTTATTTCCTGTAATGTGCGGAATGTCTGGATCAATATCAATTCGACATCTTCGCTCATTTAACTGACTTAGTAGTAAGCAATACAATGGCGCCAGCAGTTCTTCTAAATCAAAAGTTTCGATAACATTATTATTATCAATTAGCTGATTTATATTAATACTATTAAGTGTGTACACACAGTGTTCAGCTGCACTGATGCATTTCAATGTTGCACTCTTATCTATAGCCCCTGGTTTGGACAATTCTTCTTTTAAGATCTGCAAAAAGTTTGCTATGTTCCGCAACGGACCTTGTAGATCATGCTGGTACTTCCGCAAAAAATTCGACCACTCATCTAACACATTCGCGCCAACATTTTGCTTTTGCATAACTTGTGATTGCATAACTTTGTCCTTATCAATGCCTGACGACATATCATCCCTTCTAACAGTCACTTTTCTACTCATAACACCATCCGTAGATATGTAGTGCTTAGCATTCTAGGCTGTTTGTGTTTCTTCAAATAATTGAATTTTTTCTTGTATATCAATTTTTAGTTGAAGTTTAAATAAGTTGTAAAGACAATTTACATCATAATTAGATTTTATGCAAGTTGTTTATTTTATTTAAAAATATTAAAGCAAAATTATAAAAATATTTTCTAAAAAATGCGTTGTACAGCAATATTCCTACGCAAAGGGACAAATCTTTTTCGACACTCAATGTAACAATTATTCAAGGAAATTAACTATAAATTAATAACGTTTCAATAGCATACAGACAAAAGCACTGTTGTGGAATTTTTTTAATGTTTATACCGCAAGGAGCAAATAGTTGTGCGATAAGAAGGCATGAGGAGTTTAACTACAAACAAGAGTGGACAGAATACGTTAACAATTCCGCAAGCACATCTCGTTTAATAAGATTTGGGAAAGTTGGACTTGATCTTCTAGCTACTGAAAATTCAATACAATGCGAATCAAGTATAAATCTCATTGAAAATGACGCAAAACAAGTTACATCGCTAATATGCGGAACTACTTTTATTGAATCAAAGCTATTTCCTATAAAAAATACAAATCTTAATAGGTCTGGAGCTGCTTACGCTTCATCATTTCAAGGTGCAATTCCGACGGGGCCTATATCTCCCCAGCTTATGCATCAGGTGATGTGCGGTGCTCTTTCTGAAATATTAGTAATACAATTAGCTTTTACACAGAAACGAGGAGATGTAAACAAAGCCGTAGTGACATCAGTTCAAAAATTTGAAAATTGTTTTATTACAATGGCAGATATGGTTACGTATGAGTACATGACAATATTTGAATTTTCATACCTATCATATGGTGTAACTATAAAATCAATGGAACAACCATCAGGGGATAAAGCCCACGCGGCTGATGGTCAATTTTCATACCAATTCGATTTTTCTGGGAACATAGGACAAAACAAGGTGGGAACCTAACAAAGCATAATAAAACGAGATTGTCATATTTTGACATATCTTTGTAGATATTGTGTAATTAGTGGTATCTAATTAACTCATATCCCTTTGTATGTTACAGAGCATGAGAATTGAAGGCGGACACCGTCTTGAGGGTACTGTTGAAATAAGTGGGGCTAAAAATTTGGCTCTTCCAGCAATGGTTGCCTCACTTCTAACAGATCAACCAATAGTTTTACACAATGTCCCAAATTTAACCGATATTACTACAATGCTTGGAATCTTGGAACATTTAGGCAGTGATCCATCATGTTATGGAAGTGATATCACTTTATGTACAAAAAATATAGTTAATGTGGAAGCTCCATATGATTATGTACGAAAAATGCGTGCTTCAATTCTTTGTCTTTCCCCGCTTGTTTCTCGTTGCGGTCGTGCTAGGGTTTCATTACCCGGTGGCTGTGCAATAGGTTTACGTAGTGTCGATTTGCATATACGAACGCTTGTATTAATGGGAGCAGATATATCAATAGAAGATGGTTTTATAAAAGCGTCAGCTCCAAATGGATTAACAGGATGTGAAATTGAATTTCCAAAGGTAACGGTTACTGGTACTGAAAACGCTTTAATGGCTTCTGTACTAGCAAAGGGCAGTACCAGACTTGTTAACGTTGCAATAGAGCCAGAAGTTCAAGAATTTGCGAAGTTATTAAACCTTATGGGGGCAAAAATATCGGGAATAGGTACATCTGTTCTAGAAATTGAAGGCGTCGAAAAGCTACATGGCGCTGAGTTTAACATAATACCGGACAGGATAGAAGCAGGAACCTATGCCATCGCATCATCTCTTACCCATGGGAAGATATTCCTCAAAAATTGTATATATGGGCATTTACAATGTTTTTTCACAGCACTACAACAAACAGGGACAACTGTTCAGAACAGAGAAGATGGAGTTTTAGTATATAACAATAACGACGTTATATACCCATATTGTATTTACACCGATCCATATCCTGCTTTTCCTACTGATTTACAAGCTCAATACATGGTATTGATGAGTTTGTGCAATGGTAATGCAACTGTTACTGAAAACCTTTTTGAAAATAGATTTATGCATGTACAGGAATTAATACGTATGGGAGCGAATATATACGTTGACGGAAGATGTGCCCGTATAACAGGAGTTCAATCACTTAAAGGGGCGCCGGTTATGGCTACCGATTTAAGGGCCTCTGTCGCTCTCGTTTTAGCTGGTCTCGTTGCTGAAGGCACAACAATTGTTAATCGCCTTTATCACATAGACCGTGGCTATGAGAACATAGATAACAAACTATGTGCATGTGGCGCTGTATTAGAAAGGATTACACAATAGTGTCAATATTTAAACGATTAAAAACGGCGATAGTTGATCTAATATCGGGTAAATCATCTATAGATATTGAAGAATTAGAAAGTTTATTAATAGAAGCTGATTTCGGAGTAACTTTATCTTCTGAGTTAGCGAATAAATTAAAAAAAAGTACAGATACTAAAACAGTTCTCACATCAGAGCTTATTAAAATATTCGAAGGATACATTAAGGATTTTGATATTTCGGGTCATAAACCGTTTGTAATATCTCTTTGCGGAGTTAATGGTTCAGGGAAAACGACAACTGTAGCAAAGCTTATACATAAATTTAAAGCACAGGGGTTATCTGTAGATGTTTCAGCCTGCGATACGTTTAGAGCTGCTGCTGATGCGCAGTTAGAAAAATGGACTGACCGACTAGGCTGTAGATTATTCTCAGGTACAAACAAAGACCCTGCAAGTGTTGCATATACTGCTCTACAAGAAACAAAAAGTGATGTTCTTATTATCGACACAGCGGGACGAT
Organism: uncultured Pseudomonadota bacterium; assembly: GCA_902784055.1. Classification (GTDB taxonomy): domain Bacteria; phylum Pseudomonadota; class Alphaproteobacteria; order RUG11792; family RUG11792; genus RUG14087. Next base: position 26,665 of record CACZTP010000006.1, on the reverse strand, counting down.
TACCAACTAATTCAAATCTCATGGATGAACTTGGAAAAATTTACCGCGTAATGAAAAAAATTGATGTATCAGCTCCTCATCTTAATTTACTTGTTCTAGATGCAACAGCAGGCCAAAATGCTGTTGAACAGGTTAAGTCGTTTGGAGCTGTTTCCTCAATAAACGGTATTATTCTTGCAAAAGCTGATGTAGGAGCCAAGGGAGGGTTTATAGTTCGTATTGTGAACGAGTTACATATCCCTATATTCGGTATAGGCATAGGAGAACAACCAGAAGATTTTGAAAAATTCAACGTTGACAAATTTATAAAAAATTTAATAGAGGAATAAAATGAACAAGTTATATATATATGGATTATCAATAATTGCCGGATTAGTTTCAGGATATTTTAATATCCCAGTTGTGGTAGATGTTGCAAAGTTTATATCTGAAATATTTATAAGGATTTTTAAGTGTATAAGTATGCCCGTTGTTTCTTTATCAGTTATAGTGGCTTTAGTTTGCTATGGAGAAGGGAAAGATACATCTAGAATTTGGAAAAAAGCATTACAGTATACTGGGTTTACGACTATAGTCGCGGCAAGTGTTTCGGCCGTATTATATTGGTTTTTAAATCCGCCAAGTGTACCTCACTTGAGTAACGCAACATCTAGTGTTCCAGTATCCACTACTGGATATGCACAGTACTTTTTAGAAATAATTCCTGACAGTATAAGCAAAGCGTTTATTGATCATAAAGTGCTTAGTGTTTTATTAATAAGTGTAATATTCGGGTTTGCTATACGGTATATAACTGAAACCAAAATAAAAGAAACACTTACGTATTGCATTCAGGGGATACACAGTATTTTATTCTCAGTGACAAAATTTATTGTCAAGGTACTACCAATCGGGATGTTTGGTTTTGTAAGTGTTAGTATGCAGGAATTAAATAATGGGACGGATTTGCAAGGTATGGGGCGATATTTCCTTGTAATAATACTTGCCAACATTGTGCAAGGTTGCGTCGTTCTTCCAATTTGGCTTTTAACGAAAGGAATAAATCCTTTAAAATCATTTAAAGGTATGGCTCCAGCCTTATCTATTGCTCTTTTTTCTAAATCATCATCTGGGGCTTTACCTGTTACAATACAGTCTGCAGAGCAAAATCTTAATGTAAATCCAAAAGTTAGTCGTTTTGTCTTACCTCTTTGTACAACCATAAACATGAACGGCTGTGCCGCATTTATATTTACTACAGTAATTTACGTAATGCAGAATTATGGAGTTACTATAGATTTCATAACAGTCGTTACATGGATAGTCATAGCTTCGCTTGCCGCAATAGGTAATGCGGGCGTGCCCATGGGATGTTTTTTCCTAAGTGCAAGCCTTTTATCATCGATGAACATACCCATGCCGTTACTCGGGATTATTCTGCCTATATATAGCGTAGTAGACATGTTAGAAACATCCCTTAACGTCTGGTCTGACAGTTGTGTAACTCTAGTGATAAATAAACACGTAAAATCTCAATAACTTGCTCGTTTCAGCCGATCGTTTATTGCAACGCCGATGCCAATATTTGGTATTGGCATTATTGCTATTCCCCTAAATATTCCGGCACAGTCTGCTCTGTACTGATATTCAAATAAATTTCTAGCTACTTCTTCTAAATTCCCCGATGGACTTAGATTGAGAAAATACGGTCCATCAACATCACCGAAAGCTAAAAATGCTTCATCTTTGCGAGGGTTACTTACATTAATTCGCAATGGCAAATGAGGGGAATAGTGTTTTAACATCATTCCTGGTGCAAGTATTTTGTCAGTTTGTGAAATTGTCGAAATTGTTTTATTTAGTATGTTTTCAATCTCAGTTACTGATACTCCACCAGGACGTAATAAAACATAAGGTTCTGAACTTAAATTAACAATAGTACTTTCAACCCCTACGGAACATGATCCTCCATCAATTATTACTTGCGCTTTATTCCCCAAATCAGCTTTAACCATATCAGCACTTGTTGGGCTTAAATTATTCGATGAGTTAGCACTAGGAGCGGCTAATGCATTACCAAACAGTGATATTAATTCAAGAGCCATAGGATGAGATGGGCAACGAAGAGCTATTGTATCCAATCCCGCTGTTACGTACTTTGATACGCCATTCGAAGGTTTAGATGGCAAAATAATTGTTAAAGGTCGTTTTACATCAAACCAAAAATATTTAACAAGTTTACGAGCGTCATCTGTAAAATAAGCTAGCTTTTCTGCCATTTCCAATGAACTTACATGAGCTATCAACGGATTACACAAAGGACGTCCTTTTATGGAATAAATTTGTTTTATAGCGTCATCATTTCTAGCATCGGCAAATAACCCATAAACCGTATCCGTAGGAGCGACAACTGTCTCACCTAATTGTAGTAATTTCACAGCTAATTCAATGTTAGTCACAATTTTTTATCTGTAATTTTTAGCATGTAGATAGTTTACCGTAATTCGCATCAATAGAGCTAAAGGGACTTCCGGTATAAAACATTACATGTTATAATATCATTGCGTGGAAATAATACTTTTGTGCAGTTATTACTGTAGTAAATATATTTTTTTGTGACATATCGTCGCCCCTTAAAAGTGTTATTTATTAAATAGGTTTTATGAAATCAAAAACTATCGCTTTGCCCGATTTAACTGATACAAGCTATTCGACTATATTAAAAGTTTCTGCACCAACTATATTATCTGCCCTATCTTCAAACATAATGGAAGTTATAGATCAAATGATACTAGCTCATTACTCGCCTGAAGCAATGACGGGAGCGGCGTCCGCAGGTATGTGGTGTGGAACTTTTAGATGTACAACGATATCACTTGTATTTATCGCTGGGGCATTTGTCGGCAATTATAACGGGGCTGGTAAATATAAATTTGCTGGTATGCCAGTGTGGCAAATGATTTGGTTTTCTCTTTTTTTGTTTGTGCTATCGATTCCAATATCAATGTTTTGCGGAACATACGCGATTGCTCCAGCTTTGCAAAGCGAAGGATTGCCGTACTTTAAATTACTTATGGCATGTACTCCTATATTTACAATGAGAAGTGCAATAAATGCCTTTTTTATAGCAACAGGTCGAGGTTTTTTAGTTACAATATCTGTATTTATTGCGATAATATTTAATACAATTGTTGACTTAATTTTAGTCAATGGACATTGTGGTATTACAGCGTTTATGGGAGCAAAGGGCGCCGCAATAGGAACTATAGTTGCAGGAATATCTGAGCTTATATTTGCTCTAATATTTTTCCTTAATAAACAGACGCGTGAAAAGTATGGAACTTTAAACTGTAAATTACGTCCTAGGCATATTAAGAGATATATAAAAATGGGGGCTTTCGCTAGTGTCGGGCATGTATGTGAAAATCTTGTATATAGCCTTATTTACTATTGCTTAGCCAGTACTAGCACTGAGTATGCTGTTATACAAACAATTTGCTTAACAACATATATGTTTCTATTAACTGCCGTTATGGGAATAGAAAAAGGTGTTATGTCTATGACGGCAAACCTTTTGGGCGCAAAATTACACAAGAAAATAGATAAACTCCTCGTTCGTGGTGTAATAATGCATATAGCAATAGCAGTTGTTTTTTCGACTATCGTAATGCTATTCCCAAACATAATAATAGGTAATTTCGTAGACCTTAATACTGCTGATCCCGAATTTATAAATCGTATAGTAAAAGTACTCCATGCTGTTTTATTGTGTTACGTAATTGATGGCGTTGTATGGGTTGAAGCTGGTGCACTTGAAGGCGGGGGCGATCTTAATTTCCAAATGGTCGTATTAGCTTTATCTGCGTGGATATGTATAGCGTTCCCTGTTTTCCTTATGTATCACTCTGGGACTTTAACTGAAGGTAAGAACTGGACATTAAGTGTATGCGCTGCAACATTAAACGCAATAATTCTTTTTAAGAGATATCGTTCAGGTAAGTGGGTTCATATAAACGTGTAACGCGTTTTATTCTATAGAAACAGTCTTTATATTTGTATCAATGGATACAGTACTATTGCGGTTCAAAATTCCTGATTTGAGAGTCATTGTTGTTATCTCTGGATTTGTTGTTCCTATCGCTAACATTGAGTTACCTCCTATTAAAAATGCCGGCTTATCTGTCGAAAGATATATTTTTGATACATTTTCTGGAAAAGAGACATTGCCGGTGCATTTCGAAAAGTCTCCAGTTATATAAAGTTCGTTTACTTTTTGATTTGTAGTACTAATTTCAAAATCATGACTTGCGACAACCCCAAATGGAATATCTTTGCCGGATACACAAACTTTAGATATGTTACTTGACAATGTCAGTGTTCCACTATATTGAGACCAATCCCCATTAATACGTAAGATATGTACATTAGGTGAAGATTGTATTTTTAGGTCTCGCTTCCCAATAAGTCCAATATTTATTTCTGCCGTGTCGGTCGAAGTAGATAGAGGTAATACACCCATTTTTATGGTCTGCCCCCAATCGGTAGTGGGGAACGTATGATTGCCCTCCGTTGACATATCTGTATCAATATATCCAGTTTCGGACATTAGTTGTATAAGTGTTTTTGCATTAGTCAGAGATGTGTTACATACTTCAACATTTATATCATTTTTATCTGAAGGATAGTTACAATACTTTTTTAAAAATTGTACGCATTTTTGTTTAATACTTGACAAGTCTGTAACATCATCGATGTTTCCGTACCATATTCCGTTTTCGTTTTTTATACAATCTGGCAAAGAACTCGTTACATACAATACCTTTCCGTTGTCCTGATTAAAATTTCCAATAGGTATATAACTAATGTTTGAATTACCGTCCAGATCAGTTAACATTGACGATGTTATTGCAATATTGTTCCTGTTTCCACTTACTGAAGAAACAATTTTTTGTATCTTTGATTTTTCATTTGTTTTGAAAACGGGTATAGCTGATCCTTTAGTATTGCAGTTGACAACCAAATGTTGTATCTGATACTCGTTGTTATAGAATTCCATTACTGAATTACCAGGTGTAGTCAGATGAACATCTGACCATATGCCACCATTATTTGATGTTGATAAAATACAGTTCTCAAATTTTATTGGAGCGCGAACAACGACTGCACTAGAGTATAAACCGTAGCTTCCCAATTGACATACTTTTTTGGTTCCGAAGTGATATACACCTGAATCAGGAGCATCTTGTGCTCTATGTATTCGGACGTTTTTAAAAATTACAGGCGATTGTATATCAAGAATAATTCCTTTTCCTAAAGTTATTGTTTGTTTATTTGTTCCCTCAATTGTAATCGGTTTATTTTGTGGATGTTTTATTAAAACAATTGATATTGATGTATCGCTCCACGAATCTGATATAACAGTCTTTACATCATTACCCCAGTTAACATTTCTTGAAAGCTTCATATCAGAGTCAATTACGTATAATTTTCCACGCTTTGTTACCCATGCCCCCCAATATTTACCGCTTTCCGCACCCTGATCAGCTGATAATTTTTTTTGTCCGTCTTTGTATAAAAAGTTATCATATGGTACTTCATCCTGATAGCTTTTAACGTCTTTTATTCCGTTATCGGTCGCAAATGCGTGCGATATTAACACGAAATTTATTGAGACAAAGCCATAAATTATATTTTTTAAAAAATGTAACATGACCAAAGTTTTTACTGGTTTGATATATCTTTTATCGTCTTAATAGTAATTAATTGCATTTAAAATATCGTTAAAAATACCACTTTTAAATATATTTGGATAAGTTATGTCGACGTGTTACACTACCAGTATAAGGCTAAATTTTGAAAGGAGGGAAGAAAATGGAAGTTAACGTAAATGAAAATAACGTTGAGCAAGCGCTACGTCTTTTAAAACGAAAGATGCAACGCGAAGGTATATATAGAGATCTTAAGAACCATCGTAGATACGAAAAACCCTCTGTTAAGGCAAAACGAAAAAAAGCGGAAGCAGCTCGTCGGTCTAGAAAGCTTGCTCGTCGCAGAAGAGATTTTGATAACTAAAGAAAAGCGGGTTTTAAAAAACTCGCTCTTTTGTCTTCTGTATAGATTTATTGTGTCAATTTGAGCAAATGGGAATGCCTGCCCGTTATTTGTGCATCTATTTGGATGAGCTGTTGTTGCAAGATGTTGGCTCTTTATATCTCAATTGGGCGTAATGCAATGTCGAAATTATTAAGTCAGTCTAATTATTGCTAAAATTTTATGCGTGAGATAGGTATTTGATCGATACACATATTTATGCACATCCCTGTTTTATTAAATGAAGTTTTAGAATTATTAAATCCAAAAGCTGGAGATAAAATAGTTGACGCGACATTTGGATATGGTGGGCATACAGACGCGATATTAAAATCAGAACCCGAATGTTACGTTACAGCGATCGATAGAGATCCTACAGTACAACCGCGAGTTGATGAATTTAAAAAGATTTATAAAGATCGTTTTAGTTTTATTCCTGGCAAATTTTCAGATGTAATCAATAGTCTTATCGAGAAACACGACAAAGTGTTATTTGATTTTGGTGTGTCATCCATGCAATTGGATGATGCTGAACGTGGGTTTTCATTTTCAAAAGATGCCAAGTTGGATATGAGAATGTCTTGTAATGGTTTATCAGCATACGATGTAATAAACAATTACGATGAGAAAGATTTAGCTGAGATTATTTTCAAATATGGCGATGAACGTCATTCTAGGAAAATTGCTAATGCAATAGTTAATGCAAGGCGAACGAATACAATAGAAACAACGTTAAATTTGCATAACATAATCGTTGAGGCACTGGGATTTGAAAAAATACATAAAGTTCATTCGAACATTGATGTTGCAACAAAAACTTTTCAGGCAATAAGAATATTTGTAAATGATGAACTGAGAGAGATTGATAAAACTTTACATGCTTTACCGATAATATTAAGTGATAACGCAATAGTTGCAACTATTACTTTTCATGCATTAGAAGATCGTATAGTAAAGTATTGGGCGATTAATACTTCTAATTTTACTCCATTGACCCGTAACGTTATAAAACCATCTTATACTGAGGTAAAAAATAATCCACGTGCTAGGTCTGCGAAACTTCGCGGATATGTCTATAAAAAATAAAATGAGAAAACTATCTGTTCTTTTTATTTGCTTTCTAGTCTTTCTCGGAGTTGGTGTATCAAAATTTAAATATGAAGTTGTTTTTATGCGAAGAACGTTGAGTAAAATAAATAATGAAATTGTCAGAATAGCAGATGATCTGAGAATATATGAGGCGGAATGGAGCTATTTAAATGATCCTAAAAGGCTTGCGATTCTCGCTTCAAAGTATCTGCCAGATATGAAGCCAATTGAGCATAAACAAATATTAAGATACAATGATTTTATAAACATGGAATATGAAAATAAGGCAGACGCAAAAAGACAAGCCTTTGATAATCTTTTGAATTCATTAATGTAAAGTGTTCGATTTTAAAAATATAAATGCACCAGGATTTGCTTTATGGCAAAAATACCCGAAGAATGGAAATCTAATAAAGATATTGCATCGTAGAGCTGTGCTAGCAGTTGTGTTTATATGTATTGTATTTATCGGTATTTTGTGGAGATTGATAAACATAATGGTCATATCTTCTGATAAGAATACAAATTCTATACATAACAGAGACCAAATAATAAAAAAAGCTGATATTATTGATCGGAATGGTGAATTATTAGCAACAAGTATTACAACTTCATCATGTTTTGCCGATCCATCTGTTGTTATAGATTTGAATGAAACAATTAAGAAACTTTCAAGAATTCCTGGCATGCCAAAAATAGATAAAATTCGTCACAAATTAAAAGATAGAAATAAACATTTTGTATGGTTAATGCGACATGTCCATCCTACAATTGAAAAGCAAATAATGGATATGGGAATTCCAGGTATTCACTTTCAAAAAGATTACAAAAGAATATATATACACGGTAATTTATTTTCACATGTAATAGGTTGTACTGACATTGATTGTAATGGCGTTTGTGGTATAGAAAAGCATTTTAACAATGATCTTATTGTTTCCGATTTTAGTAACAAGAAATTACAATTGACTCTTGATTTGAGAATTCAATCTATTATTCATGAAGAGTTAGAGGCTGGAATAAAAATGTTTCATGCAAAGGGCGGAAATGCAATATTAATTAAAACAAATGGCGAAATACTCGCAATTGTATCGTTACCTGATTTTGATCCAAATAATTTAAAAAAGTATTCAAATAGTGATATGTTTAATCGTAATACTCTTGGAGTATTTGAACAAGGCTCTATTATGAAAGTGGTAACTGCAGCCATTGCTTTGGATAGTGGATCATCAACTCCTGGTTCAATCTTTGATGCATCAACTTCAATAAAAGTAGGTAAATTTTCAATAACTGATTTTAAAGGTAAAAATAGACCTTTAACCTTGGCTGAAGCAATCGTTTTCTCATCTAACATAGCGTGTGCAAAGATCGCTCAAAAATTTGGAACAAAAATTCAAAAAGAGTATTTTAAAAAATTAGGATTATTAGAACGTTTACACCTAGAGCTTCCTGAAGTTGGCGCTCCATTAATCCCAAAAGATTGGACTGAGATTTCAAGCATGACAATAGCTTATGGTTATGGGATTGCGTTATCTCCGTTGCAAGTACTTGCTACAATAACGTCAATTACTAATGGTGGAATAAAAATTAATCCACATCTTGTATTACAAGAAGATAAAACTCTCCATGAACGAGTTGTATCGGAAAAAACTTCAAAAATTGTACGCGAGCTCATGCGTGGAGTTGTTTTATATGGAACTGCTCGTAAAGCTTCAGTTGATGGGGTAGATATGTTCGGGAAAACTGGAACTGCGTATAAAAGAAAAGGTCGTAAAGGATACGGAAACCAAGCAAATAGAGATAGGCTTACTAGTTTTGTAGGCGGATTTCCTCTTGAAAATCCAAAGTATATGCTACTTGTATCCCTTGATAGTCCGCAAGGGGATAGTTCTACTCATGGGTATGCAACTGCCGGGTGGAACGTTGCCCCTATTGCGAAAAATATAATATCAAGAATTATTTCTTTAATTTCAGACGGCAACTTGAGTGAAAACAAAACACTATCGATTCAAAAGTATTTGAAATTGAACTAGGGAGTAGTTAGTAACTATAGTTTGTTCCACATTGAATTGTCCTTTTTATTCACGTCTTTATTTGCTAGTATAGTTAATGTTATTCCTTACTCCATCAAGTGATTTTCTAAAGTAACTATTTGGGATTTTAGGACTGAATTTTCTGTTGTTAATGTAGCAATCTTTGCCTTCAATTCTTCAATTTCTTTGTTTTTCTCTTGCAACAAAGTAATATAATAATTATCCGCAAATATAGCGTATGCAAAAACATCACCGTTGAAGTATTTATTGGCAAATTCATATGTCTGTGAACCTTTCAGTGCTCGTTCTATTATATATGTGAATTTTTGATTTTTAAATATACCTGGATTTTTTATGTACAAAATTTCTAAATCTTTTAATTTTTGTGGCATACATTTAAAACTATACTCATAAATTTCTGTACAAAATTTAATTTTACTAAGTATATTGTGGTCAACTTTATATCCGTTATCGATTGCCCATTCATTTACAAATTGGGTATTAAAAGGTTCGTAACACTCTGGCAAGTTTTTGAATATACCAAAATTGTCAATTTTTGTTTCTCCCCGTTGGTTTCTTTCTGTTTGTTCGCTTGGGATTGTGTCAATTGTATTCTGGGCTTGATTCTCTTTCTCCTGCGTGTTACAGCTCTTTTTGATATCCGTTTTTGGTGAATTGTCAGCAATTTTACTAGGATAGTTCTCCCCTCCACATTTCAAAAAAATTCATTACTTGTATATACCAACTTTTTATACGGCGGCACATTTCATTTGGAATGCCTTTTTATATCCTCTGACCTATTATAACAATTTTTATTAAAACTTGCAATACAATACTTAAAACCGCAGTCTGCTAGTCTCAAAATAGTGAATGTATTCAAAGCGTGCCTATCTTACCGTGTCACATAAGCATAAATGCAAGAAAATCCCAACCTGAATGAACGGATGGGTCTCTAATTAGACTATTGCATCAACAGGCGTGGATATCAGTATCTGACTATTGCAAAGTTAATAAATAATAAATCCTAAAGCGACTTACCGTTTCGGCAACACTTAAAATTAAGAGAAGATTAAGCCAAGAGCTCGGATTGATATCGGTTAAATCGCTGAATCGTTTCCTTAACTCCAAGTATTGCAACTATTTCAAACACGCTAGGAGAAGTTAAACAACCGCATAGAGCCGATCTCATTGCCTGAGCTATCTCTACTAGTTTTACACCTTTGCTATCGGCGTAAGCTCTGACTTGATTACACAAAGTATCTTCATGACAAGCAAACTCTCCTGATTCTAGTTTGGTAGCTATATCTTTTAATAAAGATTTATGTAACTCCGTTTGATATTTTTTGCATTTTTCATCATATGATGTGGGAGATTGGACGTATATCATCGCAGAGTTAACTAATTCGACAATAGTCTTTGCACGATCTTTCAAGCCATTTAAACCTTTAAGGATTCGATCTTTATGTATATCAGTTAGTTCATATTTGAAAAATGGCAACATGTATTCAAAAAGACTTTCATTATCTCTCTCCCGAATGTAACGACCGTTCAAATTCTGAAGCTTCGCTATATCAAATCGCGATGGAGATTTACCAACGTTTGCAAAATCGAACCATTTTACAGCGTCTTCTCTCGAAATTATCTCATCATCTCCATGGCTCCAACCTAGACGTAATAAATAATTCGCAATAGCTTCAGGCAAATAACCCAATTGCATATAATCAATAGCGCTTGCCGCGCCGTGACGTTTCGATAACTTAGTGCCATCGGGTCCATATATTAATGGAATATGCCCAAAGGTTGGAACATCCCAACCGCATGCTTCAAATATTTGTATTTGTCTAAATGTGTTTGTAAGGTGATCATCTCCTCTTATAACGTGAGTTATTCCCATGTCATGATCATCTACAACAACTGACAACATATAAGTAGGCGTGCCATCAGAACGCAATAAAATCAAATCATCCATTTGTGAGTTATTTACAGTGACTGCACCTTGAACCATGTCGTTAACAGATGTATCACCGGAAGTGTTAGCTTTTAATCTTATAACGGGATTAATTCCAGGAATAGGTTCTGTCAAATTTCGACATTTGCCATCATATTTATACGGCAACCCCTTTTTTAAGCATTCGTCCTTTTTAAAAGCCAATTCCTCGGGAGAACAGTAACAATAATATGCCTTGCCATATTTAACTAAATCGTGAGCTACTTCTTTATGTCGTTCAATTCTTGAGGATTGTATCACTGGTTCTCCATCCCAATCTATTTTTAACCATTCAAGAATTTTAAAAATTAATTCAGTATTTTCATCTGTAGATCTTAATTTATCTGTATCTTCAATGCGTAAGCAAAATTTCCCGTTGTTATGCCTAGCGAACAACCAGTTAAACAGAGCAGTGCGAACCGACCCTATATGTAAAACTCCTGTAGGACTTGGAGCGAAACGAACTTTTACGCTCATTGTCAGTCCTCCGGCTCCTCATCCTCTTTATCCTCGGATGAGCTTTGTAAATAATCGTCGAATAAATAATCATCTGACTGTTCATCATCTGAAGAATATTCATCCTGTTCATCATCATCTAGATCTTCTATATTCTCTTCATCCGAGGTGCTCTCTGCTGAATGAATTCTATTATACGGATTATCTGACACATCCCAATCGTCGTCGTCATCAGAAAAATCCTCATCAACGAACTCATCATCATCTATTTCTTCATCGGTTATATTTTCCAACCTCTCTTCTGCTTGTTCTTGTTCGTACGATAATTCAGCTTCATTATTAATAATTCCTTGTTTTGTAATTTCTTCTAAATTTTCAAGATTTATAGCATCCTCAGCTATTTCACGTAGAGCTAAAACAGTAGACTTGTCATTGTCTCTAACAACAGATGGCTTTGCTCCTCGTTCTATATCTCTTGCTCTTTTTGCAGCCATAAGAACTAATTTAAATCTATTTGGAACTCTATCAATACAATCTTCAACTGTCACTCGTGCCATGGTGTCACCTTAATACGTATACGAAACGATGATACCACATATAGACGAAGCGCAATTTATAAGAAAAATACCAGTAGAAAGCGTCCCAATGTTAACGAACTGCTAGCCCGTGCTCGGCTACGACTAGATTTTCACTTTTATATTTTTCTGTTTTCCTGCTTTAAGCATTCTATATTGTTCTCGGAATAAAACGGTTTTACGACTTACTTCGTTACTAGAGTAACATTTATCAATTAAATAGTTCGACTGTATGAAAGAAAAATGTTACAATCTAATAAGAAGTACATCGTGGAAAAATAAAATGGTAGCAATAGCTGTATTGTTAGGTCTAACTCTTATAACAGTGCCACTAGCAACAATGAGTGATAGCGGAAGTAGTGGGGGTGGTAGTTCACCTAAAACCAGCTCCAGTTATGTCGCTCCGTCTTCATCCCCATTAAAAAATTCTTCTTCTGTTGATAATAATTTTAATGAACGTCTCAAAAATAACGTTAAAAATCCTATTAATAATAAACTTGATAAAGATGCAATATACAACATGGCAATTAATGATGATAAAAACCATTTTTTCACTAATGAGGAAAAATTACAGAACTATATCGTAAATAAAGTAGAACCAATTGATAAAAAAATTGGTGAGTTTTTTGCCGAATTAAAAAAATTACCACCAACAGAAGCAAAGAACAAGAATGATAGAGATAGTATATTATCTGCAATAAAAGCAGGTCTTACAAAAGTTAATGAAGAAGTAAACAAACTTGATAGTACAAATCCTTGGGAAGCAAATATAAAGAGGATTAAAGAACAACTTACAAAGATTGAAAATGTCCCGTCGGGGTCTAGTAAAGAAAATTATGAAAAGGAATTGCTTGAGTTGAATAAAATTTTTAATGACTTTAATAAAGTTGTAAATATACAGAAACAAAAAGTTATAAGAGATATTCAGACGAGGAAAAAAATTATAGAAGAACGACAAAAAGAACAACTTAGAGTAGAAGAAGAAAAGGCGAGAAAGAAATCTGAGGAAGAACAGCGACGAATATTAGCTGAACAACAAAGGTTGGCAAAAGAACAAAATGAACAAAAGATGTTAGCCGAACAACGGATACTAACTGAACGACAGAAGCAGTTAGCGGAACAACAAGAAAAAGAAAGAATAGAAAAAGAGCAGAAAGAAAAAGAACATTTGAGGAAAATTGAACTTGAAAGGAAGAAAAAAGCTGATGAACTTAAAGCAAAACAGTTAGCGGAACAACAAGAAAAAGAAAGAATAGAAAAAGAGCAGAAAGAAAAAGAACGTTTGAGGAAAATTGAACCTGAAAGGAATAAAAAAGCCAATGAACTTAAAGCAAAACAGTTAGCGGAACAACAAGAAAAAGAAAGAATAGAAAAAGAGCAGAAAGAAAAAGAACGTTTGAGGAAAATTGAACTTGAAGAAAAGAAAAAAGCCGATGAACTTAAAGTTAAAAAAGCAGTTGAAAAAAAGAAAGCATTAACTAAAAAAAAGGCAGAAATATTAGCAAAAGAAAAGGAGTTGGCAGATAAAAAACAAAAAGAATTAGAAGCAAATCGTAAAAAAAAGGAAATTGAAAAGCAAAAAATTGACAGTCTTTCTAAAAAGTTTGATGAATGGTTTGAACAGTGTAAGTATACTTACGATAATTCTGGCGTAGCAAAGCCAATTTTCGATGAAACATTCCGAAGTAAAAAAAATACCTGGATAAAGTTAGACAAAGAACATCTACTCGAGGCTATAAGTGAAGCTGGTTGGAATCTAAAAAGCTCTGGCGCGTTGAAAACAGCCCAATGGTCTGAATTGTGTAAGTTAAAAGGTTTAGTTAAAGAATGTTTCAAGAATCTAAATAGTAACGATGTCGACATTTCAGAAGAATACAGAGCATTGTTTACGAAGTATCGTAATGCATATCACGTAAATGGCGAAACCGAAATAAATTTAAAGGAACGAGGGACGAGGCTTTTTAGCGATAATGACAAACAAATGTTTGACGATTTTTTAAAACTTCCAAGAGACAAAGCTCGCTCAACAATAACGAACAAAGGACGACAAATAGTGCAGGGTTCCGATTCTGATAAAATTTGGAAATTTCAAGCTTTGACCCGCCTTGCAAACGAGCTTGAGTTGTACTACAACAGCCATCCTATAGAAAACGAAGACGATAGTAAAAAGGAAGAATTACCAATTGAAAGCAACATACTAAAACAAGGCTCTGTTATTGAGGAGATACCGACGGGTAGAAGGTTGCCAGCGGAGATAAGTATTGATGATTCTCGGTATATGGAAATATCCAATGCACAGCAAGCGCTCGATCTTTTGGAATTTGAAATTAGCGGTTCGTTGCAAGAATTTTTGGATTGTCCCCAATTTAACAACTGTTGCTCTAACCTACAAACAATTGACGATCTGTATAAAACAAGAGATTGGAAAGATAGTAGTAACAGAAAAAATATGGAAGTCTATTTAAAATATCTGACGGATTTGTTTAGTAATAAAAACGAATACACAATGTGTGTAGCACGAGTGTTCCGTATTCTTTGTGCTGTAACGGGTCAAAAACCATTTGGAGAAACGGCTGTTAGCGAACATTTTGACGACTTAATGAATTACTTGAACTCAGATTTAGGAAAAAATGATCTGGAGTGTATATTAAAAATTCTTGATAAGTCTCAGACTATGATGAATTTAGCAATGAGTTGGCTTATGATACAAGAATCGTCATCATTCGAGTCAAAAGTAATTGCTCCATTCTCGGTTGTTAAATACAGTGACAAATTTCAGTTCAATCTTTCAAAGGAAGAACTAGATCTTGCGTGGAAAAATCAGTTACAAGATCAGAAAGCGGAATGTGTGACCTTCTTAAACTTTAGATGGATTACTGAATTGAAAAAACAGGGATTTACCGCAGAACGAATATCTGAAATGACTTTAGATGAGTTATCTAAAAACTTAAAACTAAAAATAAGCAACAATAAGTGTAATCTTAGCGAATCAGAAGTTAGAAGCGCATTTGATGATAACATTAGTTACACCAACGATCTTGAACTATCTGAACTACGATCAATAATTTTGACTACAGTCAAAAAACTAAAAGATAAATCAGTGGAAGAAATCAAAATAGTTTATGACCTTGACCAAGATTTGGAGCGACCAAAAGAAAATCAATTTATAGACTCTATAAAGTATCGTTTGATTGAATATTTAAAAAACAAATGCAACAAAGATTTGAATACAGTGTTAAGCGATTGTAAAGAATTACCAGCATTTTTTAATATCGACAACAATTTAACCGACGATGAAGTTAATGACATATTGATTAATAAACTACAAATTCCTGACAATCTTTTACAAAATTATCCAGAAAATCAAAAAAGAAAGAACTTATTAAAAAAAGCATTCGACTTAATAAAAAATACAGATCAACGATCCATTAAAGGAATTTACGACCTAACAAAAATGGCGCTTCTTGAAAAGTGTGGAAATGTAGAAAATGTACAACCTAAAAGTAGCTATGATAGGGAGGCTTGTGCTTTATCAGAAAAAATAAGTCGCGATATTGGAGATCCTAAGGAAAGAGTAGCTAAATATTTACGAGGTAGACCTGAAGAATTAAATTATGTCAATGAAACGCTTTCATATTATTTATTAAGTTATGAATTTAGAACAGGAATATATAAAAATGGCTTTGATATAACTGAAAACATCTTTAACCAATTTAAAGAGGTGCGAAATAATTGTATTAGCCAAGGAAAATGGAAAGAAGAATGGTTTTGGGATGGATTAATAAATTATGAGAATGGCAGCTATACTTCAGATATAAAAAATATGAGAGAACAAACGCCGACAGTTATAATGGTTGAAAAATACTTATCATTGAAAAACAACCTCAATAAATTTAAACAATCTAAGATTGCAAATACATTATTAAATAAGGCTTGGAGTTTTATAGCTGATTTCTGGGGACCGATTATTGGATCATTTTTTGGCAAAGCAAGTGTTGACGCAGATAACGCAATAAATGATGGTTTAGATACATTTGTCGGTAAAGCGTTTATGTACGGCGAGACACCTCATGGTCAAATAATAAATAAAACAATGTTTTGGGGAGATACAGCTGCAGAAAATTGGTTTAGGAAACATTATAAAGACAGTTTAGTTACAGATCCTTTGTTCCAAACAAGTGTCTTTTCTTATTTAAAATATAGAAGTTGTCTATATAAGAAATATAATGCTTCAATAGAAATAAGTAATGCATACGAAAAGTATAAAAAGTATGATTTCTATAAAAATGGAATATTTAATAGTTTTCAAAAAGCGAAAAGTATTCAAGCATTTATTAAAAATGAAAAAATAAATAATGCAGATAATTTAAAAAACGAAAAAAAGTTTTCCAATTATTGCATAGGAACATCATTTGATATTAATGCGAATAATGGAGAACTAATTTTAAAGGATTTAGATATCTATAAGGAATTAGAGATTGAAGAAACTAATAAAAAATTAACAGACATTCAGGAACAATTCAGTAAAATAGGGAATGAAAATAAAAAATTATTTGACATTATTAGTGAAAATATGCCAAACAATAAAAACAAAAACATTCATTTTACAAGTCGCAGAACATATTGGGAACGAAATCTTAAAACTTTGGTTAACTTGCCAAAAGAAAAAATTGGACAAATGTGCAGTACAGAAAATGAACGAGCAAAAATCATTGATAAATTTAAAAATGTTGAATGGGATGAGCTACTAAATAAAATCCATAGATACGAACAAGACCTAAGTAGCGAGATTAAGCAAGCAGAAACCTTTATTAAAAATATTAGAATCAATAAACAACAATTATTATCCTATGAACAATCGTTGAAAAATGTTGTTAATATTCAAAATTGCTTAAATATTGCGTCATCTCTTCAGGGGCAGCTATATAATTCTATGTATCAACAAAATTTATTATTAATGAGTAATAAAAATTTTGCTACTCAGATAAACAGGCTTATTCAACAAAACTCGGGTTTCAGTATGCCACTATATTTGTACAATACAATTTATTCTCTTCCAAATTTGTATAGTCAAAGCGAGCGTAAGTGGATAGATACGGTACAAAGCATAATTAATCAAAACTTTTATCAGCCGATGATTAAAAATCAAATTTTAAATATGATGCGGAGCTATAATGCGAATTACAACTTATGGTTCAACCTTAGAGATCAAATTGCCCAAATCAAGATACAGATTAATACAAACAACAATTGTTATAATCAGGCTTTAGATAAATTTTGTATGGATTATAATATCCCAACCAATATACCAAATATGGGCAAAAATAATCTAATTTGGTTAAATAACAAGATTAATATGGAACTTACAAACTTAAACAACTTAGTAATACAAAAAAGAATTCAATGTAATGAAACCGATTTGGAAAAAGTAATGCAAAAAGCTAATGGAATACATAATTTCATTTCTTTGTTAAAGGAATTAGCTCTTCAAACTTTGAAATTACCGCCAGTAAATCCTGATGATGCGAAGTGGGCAGAACTTGCTCCTCCAGCTGGCGCTTCAGATATAGAAAAAGCTTTTTATGAGACTTTTAAAGTGGAGGAAAATGAAAAGCATGTTTTTGATATAAATTCGGAAGACGATAAGGCATTAATCGGCGACATGTCTAAACAGACAGAGTCGGAGCAATTAACAAACTACTTAAATTATTTTGTTAGTACGATTAACGATAATATAAACGAGGCCGGGGATGATCAACTGTTAAAAAACGCGCTTAATGCTAAATTACGTGCTATCAGAAAACTTGTTGATAACTTGAAAACATTGCTAAATATGGACGCATTGCGAATAGACGGATTAGATGATATACAGCAACTTAATAATGTCGAAAATAATAACGATGGTAACGAATTGGCAAACAATGATGAAATAGGCGCATATAAACAAAATATTGAGCAAAATTACGGTTCGAATAGTAATGCTCCTGAGTGGAAAAAGATGGTCGCAGACCTTACAACTCGATGGTGTCATTTTGTTGTTAACGGAAATCAAGATGATGGACGTTATACGTTCAATACAAAAGATGACCTAGATTTTATAAAAATGTGTTTGAATTCCGGAAGCTTCGACGAGTTAAATCATCACTTGAGTGTAAAATACTTGGCGTGTAACAACAAATTGAAAGAAAAAAATATGTCGATAAATAACTACAACGATCAGGCGTTAGATGGCGATATTGATACTCAAAAAGCATATTGGACAATGTACGCCATAGGAGGTATTGTTGAGAGCCTTAATTCATCCGTTATTCCTGAGTTGGGAATTAATCCAAATGTTCCAAACACAAATAAATTTGATGTTAATAGCTGGATAAATTAACAAGATAACGAAAAAACGTCCATTTGTTCAAACAAGAGCGGAGGGCGTTTTTTTGTTAAACTGCTGTGAGAATTAAGGAAGCTGGTTTTTAATGAGCAATGACGTATTACAACAAGAAGCAGATGCCGGATTTTTATTTAATATAGAAGCAGAGCGATCTTTGTTAGGAATATTATTACTAGATAATACGTTGCTTGACGGCTTGCCAGATACGTTTGATCCGAGTCATATATATACCCCATTACATCAGGATATATTCAAAGCGATAACTTCATTAGTAAACAAAGGTATAACAGCAGATCCGATTACCCTGTCTACCGAACTTGGAATAAACGAGCAATTTAAAGAGGCAGGAGGGCGAGACTTTTTAGTAAATCTTTTAGACGCTGTTATAGGGCTTAATATATCTGACTACGCGACTGTAATTACCGATCTTTATTTACGACGTGAACTTAATAAAGTATGTTTAAACAGCGAGTATAGAGCAAAACATCAATTTACGGATACTAATGCAATAGAATTAATAGACAACGCCGAACAGCAGTTATATGAGTTATCAAGTCAACAAATGGGTGGTCATATAGTGAAGTTTAGTGAAGCGTTGCAAGATGTAATAAAAACTTCAAAGGAGGCACTTAATAGCGATCAGCACATTTCAGGAATTACATCAGGTTTTACATTAATGGATAGATGTCTTGGAGGATTTAACCGATCAGATTTATTAATCCTTGCTGGTCGCCCCTCAATGGGGAAAACGGCTTTGGCGATAAATATAGCATTCAATGCTGCAAAAGCAGGACTGCATGGGAAAAAAGAAGGGGCGGGAGTTATTTTTTTCTCTCTCGAAATGTCAGCTGAGCAGTTAGCCACACGTCTATTATCATGTGCTACGAGCATATCAGCCTGGGATATAAAGAGGGGAAATATTAATAGAAATAATATAGATATATTTTCAAACTTCTATCAACAAATGGAAAAACTCGAGTTGTATATAGAAGAAACACCGAATATAACATGCCAACAAGTAAAACATAAAATAAGAAAAGTGCAGACAAAAAACAATATAGGTCTCGTTATAATAGATTATTTACAATTGATGTCATCAGAATATAAAAGTAAAACTGGAGAAAATCGCGTACAAGAGGTTTCAACAATAACGCGTCAACTCAAAGGAATAGCAAAAGACTTGAATATCCCAATAATTGCTTTATCTCAACTTTCACGTGCAGTTGAGCAAAGAGATGATAAACGTCCGCAACTAGCTGATTTGCGAGATAGCGGGTCTATAGAGCAGGATGCTGATATAGTAATGTTTGTTTATCGTGAGGCCTATTACAAAGCGAGACAAGAGCCAAAATGTAATACTCCAGACCACGATAAATGGACGCAAGAAATGAATAAAATATATAACCGAGCTGATGTTATAGTCGCAAAACATAGAAACGGTCCAATAGCGACAATTCCATTATTCTTTGATCCAAATTTGACAAAATTCGGAAATATAAAGGGGGAGCAGTGATATATAAAAACTGTTCGCCTATTTGAAAAATGTTTGATATTATCATATAATTAATTGGGACAAATGAAACATATAAAGGCATTGTATTAATATGAAAATTTTAATTAAATTGTTATTATCTTCATTGTCAATACTCGTATTTTTTAGCGACGTATCGCTTGCAACAGAACAACGTTGTGAAAATAAAAATAATTCATTTTATGTAGATGAAAAAAGTGATATCTACAAATGCGTTAGTTATAATGTCGATATACAAATCAGAACTGCTTCTGATTTGTATGGTAAAGATTATTGGGCTTTAAAAGCTATTACTGACAAAACGGATCCTTTTTATACCTCAATTAAAGCTTTGAAACAAATTATTGCGTCTACTGAAGAATTTGTAATAGCATCTAGTAAAAGACGAGCAGGGTCTATATCAAAAGAATGTATAAGTCCCCAAACCTGGTTTGACAATTACAGTGCAGAAAAGTCGAACTTTTCATTTGCTGAATACATTTTAGACCTTGAAAAAGATGAGCCTATGAGCCGGACATTAAACGATCCTTGTATAAAAAATATATTTGCGCGCATAAATTTCATATCTGTATTATTTGGGTGTCATTTCTCGTGTATTGCAAATAATCATGATAACCTAGGTCAGGTTTGGGACGCATCTATGCGAAAGGTAAGAGAGGAACTAGGTTTTGCACAATTATCTACCGGTATATCCTTATATAAATATCTGTTATCGAAATTTGACAATAATAAAAAAAAATTAGAAGCGTTTATAAAACACGATTGGTTGTGCTATATGAATCAGTTCAATATACTTAACTATTACCATATGGCACGAATGATTTATGCCGATACTAAGATTTTTCCGATTTATATCGATGACGATGGTGCTCTTACGAGGTTTAGTTTATTGTGGGCGGCGCAGTTAGAGCTGTTTGGAAAAAGTTCGCTCCAGATAAGCCGGAACGAAATAGATTTTTTCAATCTTAAGAAAACTGCAGAATGTGCGTGCAAAGGCTTCAAAAACAAAGGCGAACTGTTGGATAATTTCTATAAAAAAATACAATTTGCAAAAAAATTTGTTGATAGATACAATTCATTATTGCAAAAATACAAACTTTATAAAGATATATATAAGATTAATACTAGCGATTATGATTTTGATTATATTTTCATATTAACAAAATTAAAAGACTTATCTACCTTTGATAGCTCTAAACTGAATGAGTACGTTATGTATGCAGACGGATCAATATCTTTAACAAAGAAATTTATTGATGACAAAAATTCGTTACCTCTTGAATATAAAAGATATATTAACCCGAAAGTATTTCTAAAAATTTTTTTTGATTTACGTTATGATTTGACATCAAATGAAGCGTATACAAAGGTTACTGGTATTCTATACCATTTATTTAAAATGTTTGCTGATTTACGACTAGTAAAATTGAATCTTAATCTCATTGAAGAAATGGTGACCAACTTAATGGGTAATAAAAACAAAAAAACAGTACAAGAATTCACACCCTACGTAGAACGGTTGGTAAAAAGCCCAAAACAAAGGGATTTAGAAGAACTGTACACGAAAATTTCTCCATTTTTCGGGGGGGAATAATATTTTTGTATGAATTTAGTTCTGTATAGGAAAAGTCCAATGTTGATGCGACGAGTGTAGCCTTTTATGTTAACCTACAAAAGGTTTGTTTTATGTTATTACATACGAAGTATCCAAAATCAGAAGGGTTAAAATTATGGATTATAAATTTAAGTCAGATTTATTAAATGATTTAAACGTCCGTCACTACATTTATCAGGCTACTAATATCGCAGAAATAGACGATCTATTCTGTGGGGATGAACCGGTTGTTTTTTATATAGGTTATGACCCTACTGCGAGTAGTTTACATGTTGGGCATTTACTATGGATAAAACTTGTAAAAAAACTTCAGGACGCCGGACATAAGCCTATAGTTCTTTGCGGAGGAGCTACTGGTAAAATAGGGGATCCTACGTGGAAAGAAACTCAACGTAAGATGCTATCGTATGACGCAATTTTGGACAATATTAAATCAATTAATAGAAAACTTTCGACACTAATTGATTTTAATAGCGATAACAGAGCAATTTCAGTAAATAACGATGATTGGTTATCAAAATTGAAGTATATAGACTTCCTTCGTGATTTTGGAGTATTGTTTTCAGTCAACAAAATGCTTGCAATGGATAGTGTCAGCGCAAGATTAGAACGTCAACAACATTTGAGTTTTCTTGAGTTTAACTACATGATCTTACAAGCGTACGATTTCTTGCACTTGTTTGAAACGTATAACTGTGTTTTGCAGATAGGAGGGCAAGATCAATGGTCGAATATGACGCATGGGGTCGATTTAGTTCGAAGAAAAACAGGGAAAGAGGCTTTTGGTCTATCAATTCCGTTGTTACTCAATTCTGACGGTAAAAAAATGGGTAAAACTGAAGCTGGTACAGTATGGCTTGATGAAAAGCTCTTATCACCGTTTGATTTCTGGCAATACTGGAGAAATGTCGATGACAGAGATGTTGTCCATTTAATGGAAATATTCACAGACTTGCCTCTAGAAGAAATAGCTAAATATGAAGCATTTATTGGTAGTTCAAAAATCAATGAAGCTAAAATAATATTAGCTGATAGTGTTACATCGTTCGTACATCCTACAGCTGACTTAAATGCTATACACCAATCCGCAACTGGTGGTGTTCACTCAGATGCTATTGCAACCGTTAAATTAAACAATCCTATGCCTTTAGATAAGGTATTAAAAGAGGCAGGATTTGCCGAAAGTGCGACCCAAGCTAAACGTCTTATCGAAGGTGGAGGCGTTAAAGTTGATGACGTTACAATTGCTAAATACGACACAGTTATTGACAAGTCTTGTTTAATTTCTGTAGGTAAAAAGAAATTCAAAAAAATTATATTCTAAATTTTCTTTAAGTGCCGGGCATCGCCCGGTATGCGTTATCCTAAAGAAAAGACGTTATTGGATTTAGCATGGATGCTTTACAAACTCTAGTTCTTGGAATTGTCCAAGGAGTGGGAGAATTTTTGCCTATAAGCTCTTCCGCAAATCTGGATGTAATATCAAAGATGTTTTCATTTGGAGAGTTCGACTTTAGAATGAAAATAACATTGCATGCGGGAAGCTTAATTGTTCTAGTTGTGTATTTCAGAAAAACGTTATGGGATATATTACTTGGTCTTTTTACCAAAAAAGTAAAGCTGGCGCAAACAAAGTTCAGTACAATCGTACTTGCAACAATTCCTGTTGTTATTATAGGAGCGGTTTCTCATAATTTTATAAAAAATTTTAATTCACCAGTTATATCGGGACTGATGCTTATTATATTTGGAATTATCCTATGGCTTAGTGACACAGTATCTAATAGTAAATTTATTCAGCGTTGTACGAAGTCCGCATATATGAGAGATTTGTTAATAGGAGTTATTCAATCGTTAGCATTTATTCCTGGTGTAAGCCGCTTAGGTATATGTACTACTGCGTATAGGCTTTTTGGCGTTAATCGCAAACAGGCTTTATCAAACTCATTACTTCTTGCTATACCTACTATTGCTGGAGTTTTGTGCATAGAGCTGTTTAGTGCTTTTAACTCGAATACACAGCTGTCTTTTGATAAAAGCCACATTTTGGGTATAGCCATTTCAGGGGTAATTGGAGTTATCGCGTTACCTATATGTGTAAAATACATGGAAAAACGCGGTTTTTTCGGTATTATGTGTTATAGGATTGTCCTCGGGTTAATAACAATATTTTTATTATGAAATACATTTTTAAAACGTTATGTTTTATTTTTGCGATACAATCGTCAAATGCTGATTGCTTTAAAAAAAGTGTTAATAATTACATAGCGACATGGATAGACAAAAAGCCAGAAACTGTAAAGAAATATTTACTTACTAATATTAAAGAGCCATACTGTTGTTTTATGTATGGAACTCTATTGTTGTATGACAAAAATATGAAAAAAGCAGATATATATATAACAAAAGCTGCTAATATGGGACTACCAGAAGCACTTAATTCAATAGGAGATGGTTATTATTCTGGTGATATAAGACCAAAAGATCATAAAAAAGCACTTGAGTATTACAGAATGTCAGCAAAAAAAGGTTACGGAGTAGCACAATTTAATGCTGGAGTTGTATTTTTAAAATATGCAAAAAGCAGTAAGGGAATACGTAAAGCTATATATTGGCTTAATATGGCGTTAAAAAATCCTGCAATGAAGGAATTTAAGCCATACATACTTATATCAAAACAAAATGCAATTGAAAAACTTAAAAGTATTAAAAAATAAACTTAAATATATAAAAGCTCGGCTTGACTTTCTACTTATTGCACACCCCAAATTATCAGCCTTTGTATTGGGTCTTTGTTTAAAAAATTCATTCAATAAATCTGAACAGTTTATATGGCTCTTAATAGCGATACCAACATTGTTACATATATTAGAAATTAATTGTAAAAACAAAGTTTTTACAGTTGGGTACTGGTTTGGATATGGATATTTTTTAAGTACGCTTTGTTGGATAGCTCAATCATTTAAGTGTGTTGGAATGGGTAACTTAGGGTACTTTGCTGTAATTTTACTTGTTGCATATCTCGCATTATTTCCAGCATTAACATGCTACTTATCAAATAAATTCAACTCAATAATTACGCAACGTGTGTCATTTGCGGTATTTTGGACTATATTCGAAATTTTAAGAGGATATTTATTTACCGGGTTCCCTTGGAATTTAGTAGGATATGTAACGTACAAAATTCCATACTTTGCACAGATTGCCGATTTAGTAACTGTGTATGGTGTATCATTTTTTTTATTACTTATTTTAGTTTTGCTAACAAAAAAAACATACAAATACTCGATTATTTTAACAGTAATTATTGCTGGATATGGATTTTATAAAATCGAATTATGCAGTGAAAAAACTAAAGAAACGTTGAACATATCTATAGTTCAGCCAGCCATTTCTCAGCAATCGAAGTTTGACCCTAAAAACTTTTGGGATAATTTGGATTTACATATTGCTTTGTCAGCTTTTGGTTCTAATAAAAAAAGGTTGATAATATGGGCTGAAAGTGCAGTTGGCACAACGTTTGATCCCTATCTTATGCAATATGTCACTTCGCAAATGGGTAAAAACGAAATATTAATTACTGGCATTGATCGAATTGAAAATGAAAAAATTTATAATAGCGCCATTGCTATAAATAATAAAAGTGAATTTTTACAGGTTTATGATAAAAAACATTTGGTTCCATTTGGCGAATATATTCCCAAATGGGTTTCGAAATTAGGACCTAAAAAACTAACTAAAGGAATGGAAAACTTTACTAAAGGTAATTTATCTAAAACGTTTAATTTGCCCGGAATACCTCTATTCGAGGTTAATATCTGCTATGAAATAATTTTCCCTCGAAAAGTAATAAGTAGTAAAAGTTCTAAATGGATTTTGACTATAAGCAATGACGCTTGGTTTGGTAATACAGATGCTCCGTATCAGCATATTAAAACAGCATGTTTTAGAGCTATCGAAGAACGTAAACCGGTCGTACGCTGTGCTAATAATGGCATATCATGCATTTTTAATAAAAAAGGGGAAATAGTAAAAATGTTAGATACCGACACAATTGGACGGATTGATTACGAATTACATTTGTAAATAGGGCAAAACAAGAAGATCTATCTCTGCCCTAAATTACAAAATTCGATTGTGATTTTATCTGTTCGTGTTGCTATTATCAGCGCTTAAGCCTTTCTAATTCAGTTCTCATTCATGGAGAGGTTGATTTTTCCTTCGGCGTAAAAACGATTTAGTTCTGTAAAAAAATCTTCTCCTTGCAGGTTTTGAAGATATTCAATGTTATTTCTATTTTTTCTCATCTCCTGAATTTTTATATCTTCATAGTCACAATTAACAGCATTGTTTTTATCATCGTTCCTCACTTTAGACTCATTAACATATCCAGGTGTAACTTGAGGTTTATAACCTGTGTTATTCATCTTTGCAGATATTTTTGGTCGTTCCGGCTTTTTGTTGTTAATCGGATAAACAATTGATGGGGCATCCAATAAATTAAAACCGTTTTCTTCAATTCCTTTGATTTTGCTTGAATTTATGTTTAATTTAGATTTGTTGGAGCGTTTGCTTATTTTATTAAGTTCATCGATGTTCTCTCTAACACTGGTAATTTGTTCGTAATTATTTTCGTAAAGTTTTTTGCTTTTGGTCGTGCTTCTTTTTTGACAAAATTTTGTGTTATTTTTTGTATTATTAGATAATTTTGTTACTTGTTTAATAACACTGTTTTTCGCTGTTACCAAATATTCAGTAAAATCAATACCAATTGGCGTGACTTTAAACGTGTTACCATTTAACTCAAGTTCCTTTAGAGGCTTTTTAATATCGTTAATTACGCCGAATTGAGTTAAATAACAATCCCAATCATGTTTTAAAAACCCTGTTACAATATTTATGTTCTCATCTGCGAAGTAATTAAC
>CACZTP010000005.1 GCA_902784055.1 uncultured Pseudomonadota bacterium | reverse complement strand
CCTGTGGTGAGAACAATTTTAATCTTTCAGATGCGAGAGCAAAGCTACACCCATCTTTTATAAGATCTTCCAATCTTGAATACTGGCTAAATTCTGGATATTTTGTTATGCATTTTATCGCATCAAGAAGATTTACATTTTCTCGTAACATAAGAGCCATTGCCTCAAAAAACTGAAGCTTTATTATTTTGGATTTAAATGACGATATTACAGGAAGGTTTATTTTTAATAACTTGCATATTAATAAAATGGCTGTTAGAATTATTAGTACAATCATATAATGTGTTTTAATGAAAGAACTAAATGTAAGTAAACATTTTGTTACTGTCGGTATTGGAATTTCTAGATCTTTAAATATTTTGCTGAATTGTGGAATTATGAATATAATCCATATTAATGAAATTACAAATATAAGAGCCAATACAAAAACAGGATAAGATACAGCGTTTTTAATTTTTGTATTAAATTGCGTCCGATAATTAATGTACTCAATTATGTTTTTTATAGCTTCTGGTAGCCTCCCTGTTAATTCCGAAACGCGCAAAGTTTCAGTTATCGTATTATCAAAATACCCGCCAAATTGTTTTAGTGCATCAGAAAATGAAAACCCCTGTTTTATTGTATTTAAAATAGTTTGTATTATTAGCTTTTCAATTTTATCAAAACAATTAGAGGCGATAGTAAGAGCTTGAACTGTGTTGTATCCATTAGCGACTAATCTATGTATCATAGAAAAAAAACGTAGTAAAAAAGTTTTTACGTCTGCTTGGTGTTCTTGACATCTACTAATGCTTACTATATTGTCGTGTTTATTTAGTAATTCCGACTTTGACTTAGCAAATAACAATTCTTCGTAAACTTGATACGAATTTACAGAGGTAGTTTTTATTTTCTGACATTTATAAAAAGGCATGGTCTACCAGGCACAGATAATTTTATATAAGTATCGCAAAATGTGTTACACTGAACTCGATACGGAGCCTGCGTGGCGGAATGGTAGACGCAACAGACTTAAAATCTGTCTCTGGCAACGGAATATCGGTTCAAGTCCGATCGCAGGTACCATATCAGTTAAGAGGTATTTGAAATGGCAAAATTAAAAACAAAAAGCAGTGCTAAGAAGCGTTTTTCGTTTACTGGTACTGGACTTGTAAAGATGGGACAGGCGTATAAACGCCATAATATGCGTAAACGTTGTAATAGAATGTTAAGGCAATCTCGCGGTACGTGTATTATGCACCCTAGCGATGCAAAAAGGGTATTGGCTCATTATTTTAATTAACGAGGTATTATGTCAAGAGTTAAAAGAGGTGTAACAGCTCACGCCCGCCATAAGAAAGTTTTAAAATTAGCCCGTGGATTTATGGGGCGTTCTTCGAAGTGCTTTAGACCTGCAATTGAACGTTTAGAAAAGTCCTGGCAATATTCTTACAGAGACAGGCGGGTTCGTAAACGTAGTTTTCGTTCTTTATGGATACAACGTATAAATGCGTTTGTTCGTGGCGCAGATATGAAGTATTCGACTTTTATTAATGGTCTGAAAAAATCAGGAGTTACTATTGATAGGAAAATGCTATCGAAGCTAGCTGTCGAACAGCCGGAAGTTTTTCAAAACTTGATTTCTGTTTCTAAAAGAGCCTTATCGTAATAAGGCAACGTGCGGTTGTGGTGGAACTGGTAGACACGCAGCTTTGAGGTGGCTGTGGAGCAATCCGTGTAAGTTCAAGTCTTATCAACCGCACCATTCTAAAAAAACGATTATAGAAATTATTTCGAAGATGGTATACATATCATATATTGCCAGTTTATGCAACATATGCACTTAATATGTATTTGATGGAGAACATTTTGCTGGAATTATTTTTTAAAAAGTTAATATGTTGAGTAAGAATTCTCCGGAAATAAAATCTTCATCGGGTGTTACTACGGGATTTTCATTAATAGCAATATCATCGTGTCTTGCGGTAATGTTTTTAACAAAAGAGCCGTTGGTATTTATTGTCGCGCTCGAGGGATATAACCTTTGTTATGAGTTATTGCTGTACATAACAAAAGTAAACATTAGTTCTGTTAAAAGATTAATACAATTGTCGATGCTTGTATTTGCAATCATTGCGTTCGGGCTATGCATATTACAATTAAAAAAACTTGATTATATTGGAAAGCTTTTAATTATTATAGGCTTTTTGTTTAAACTGGGAACAGTGCCGTTTCATTCTTGGATTATTGATATATACGGAAACTCTCCGTTTGGAATAATTGCGGTAACTGATGGAGTTTTTAAAGTTATTTTAACAGCTATTTTTATTAATTTTTTGCCAATTCTTAATATCAACTATACACAGTTAATACACATTTTGGGTTACATGTCACTAGCAGTTGGTTCGTTTTTAGCCTTAAAGGAAAATAATATAAAAAAATGGTTAGGCAACTTAAGCATAGGTCATATTGGTGTAGTTCTGTGTACAATTTCAACAAATCCAACCAATCTATCAATAGCGGGTTTGATTTATTTATTTGCTAGTGGTTCTTGTACCGCTGTATTATGCTTAGCGAAAAATAATATTTTTAGAGTAATTGTTATATTTGCAATGCTTGGGTTGCCACCATTTCACACATTTTTCGCAAAAGTGAATTTAATTGAAGAACTATTAAGACAACATTGTGCCTACGCGTTATTAGCAATTATTACATATTATATAATTGAGCTAATTTCGGCTGTACGGTATATCAAGCGTTTTACAATGATTGCAAGAAATTGATAATTGAATATATTTTGTTGTACAAATTTATAATTTGTTTTTTATTGTATTTGTCACATTTTAAAATCCTTTGGAAACATCTTCTTTACGAAATTAGCGTTATTTTTTATACTTTTTGTTGTTTTTTCTTTTCGAAAAATTAATGTAACATCTTTTGATCATGGACTAATCGGTAAATTTTTATTAACGATGCCACCTTGATCCTGTTCTAAATTGTTATAGCCACTGGTATAAGGACGATAAGTATCACTAATAGTCACAAAAACAAATCTATAACTGATATATACACTACATATACGCCTACTATTATTGTTTACAGTATATTATTTTTAAATAAAAAGATAAACTTATGTACCCTGGATAACTTCCAGGGTACGAGTATCTCGCAACATTTTAATTTCCACCTAACATAAATCTTGCAAAATCGATAATCTTAAATTTTGTGTTGTTTTCTTTGTTGAAGTTCGCTAAAACTTGTGAAACTGTTAGCTTGTTATCCTCAAAATACAATTGTTCTGACATAACAGTTTCTTCGTAAAATCTCTTAACTCGTCCTTTTGCAATCTTTTCAGCAACATCGGCGGGTTTACCTACAGACATAGCCTGTTCTTTTGCTATCTCTTGTTCTTTACTTAGTACATCAGCTGGAACGGTCTCAATTGATAAAAATTTTGGACTACTTGCTGCAACATGCATTGATAATTTCTTACAAAAATCTTTTGCTTTGTCGTGATCAAAATCAGTGTCTTCATTTTCAAGACAAACGACAACGCAAATCTTCCCCATTTTAGAACCTGGAGTAACTGCGTTATGGGTGTAAGAGCCGATTATTCCGTTGTTTACCGAAAAGTTTTTAGAACGCCTAAACTGAATATTTTCACCTATTACAGAAATTAAGAAGCTTAATTCGTCTTTAACTGAGTGACCACTATCTTTAAAGGGAGCTTCCAATATTTTGTCCTGATCAACATTAAGAGCCAATTCGGTAACATCTTTAACAAATGATTGAAACTTTTCGTTTTTGGCAACAAAATCTGTTTCGGAATTTATCTCAACAATTGAAGCTCGTTTTAAGTCATCTGAGACATAACATGATACTAAACCATCAGCAGTCGCACGAGATGACTTTTTAGCCGCGTCCATAAGACCTTTTTTGCGTAAATATTCTTCCGCTTTGGATAGATCACCATTTGTTTCGTCGAGAGCTTTTTTACAATCTGTGAACCCGGCACTTGTTTTTGCCCTTAATTGTTTTACTAAATCTGCAGATACTGTCATTATCAGTTACCCCCCTTTTGTTCTGTTGTTGTTTTACTGTCCGCCTTTTTATCTGAAATTTTCTTCGTTCTAGGCTTTCTTGTAGTTGGTTTCTTTTCCCCATCAGAAAGTTTAGATCGAGTTCTACGAGGTTTATTTTCAGAGTTGCTAGGTTCATGATGTCTATGCTGTTTTCGCATTCCGTCTATTACATCCATATCAATAGGTTTATCAGAACTTCCTATATCAATACCGGATCTAGCTAATCCTTGTTGTAGCCCTTCCAGAACTGCATCTGAAAACAATTTGCAATAAAGTTCTATTGCCTTTGTCGTATCGTCATTGCCTGGAATAGGGAATGTAATACCATCAGGATCGGAATCTGTATCAACAATAGCGACAATAGGAATACCAAGCTTTTTTGCTTCTTTTATGGCGATATCTTCGCGCGTAACATCTATCACGACGAGCATATCAGGACGACCACCCATGTTACGAATACCACCAAGAGCGAGTTCTAATTTATCAAGCGTCTTTTGTAAAAGCTTGATTTCTTTCTTTGTCAAATCACCTGGGTTAGCAATCTTTTCTTCGAGAGCTTTCATCTTTTTTATAGATTGGCTTATTGTTTTCCAGTTAGTTAACATTCCGCCAAACCAACGGTTATTAACATAATACTGTCCGCATTTCTCAGCAGCTTCTTTTACTAAATCGGATGCTTGCGCTTTTGCTCCAACAAACAATATACGACCGTAATTTGAAGTAACTTCACGTATTGCTTTCAAAGCATTAATTAATAACGGATAACTTTTGGATAAATCAACTATATGAATGCCGTTTCGCTTTCCGAAAATGTACGGAGCCATTTTAGGGTTCCACTTCCTTGTAACATGACCGTAATGCATACCAGCATCAAGCATTTCTTGAAGTGAAACTTTATCTTGAAAACTCTTATCCAGTGAAGTAGTTTTGTTTTGAGAAACTTTGTCTTGTTCAGACATAAATAAAAATCCTTTCCGATTACCATAAGTACATAAACACACAGTCTTGTGTCACACAAAACATCGGAAACTGGTTATGTACATAAAAAGACCAAACACTTTTTATTATAGCCTTACATGCTGTACTCTCTCAACATTGAGCTGTATCAGATAGTGTGACTTTGATATGCTTAATGTGTGTAAATCTAAACTATTTTTTAATGAACATACTATTATCAGTTATTGCATTTATCATACTCCTGGCAATACTTGTGGGGTTTCATGAATGGGGGCATTTGTCAGTTGCAAGAGCCAACGGCGTTTTTTGTGAAATATTTTCGTTCGGAATGGGACCAAAGATTTTTGAACGAACAGATAAATACGGAACAAAATGGAGAATTTCGCTTTTCCCAATAGGTGGATATGTAAAAATGTTTGGTGATGCCGATGCGACTAGTGTAAAAGAAAAAATACCAGAGGGGTATACGGAGGAAGACATGCAAAAAATGTCTGCATTTCGTAAAGCTCCTTGGCAGAGAATTTTAATAGCTTTAGGAGGACCTGTGGCCAATTTCGTAATGGCAATAATCCTTCTGTTTGGTATTTGCGTTGTAAAAGGAATTCCAGAATCGTCAAATGAAATAACAGTTGTATCTAAAAACTCCTTAGCTTACGAGTCAGGATTAAGAACAAAAGATCGAATATTAAAAATGAATAACGATAATATAAAATCATTTAAAGAACTTGCTCCAAAACTTAAAAAGGCAAAAGGAACAGATTATACTCTTACTGTAAATAGAAACGGTGAAACGAAAACGTTTGATATAAAAATGTATACAGAAGAAGACGGTAAAAAAACGCCGATTTCGAAACTTGGCATTCGTTCAACTGGGTATGACTATAGTCCTACAACAGTAGGTAATGCTTTCAAAACAGCATGTTCTAAGACGTGGAATATAATAGCTGGGAACGTAACAGGTTTTGCCAAAATATTCAAAAGTAAAGAAAACGTAGAAAGTGTTGGAGGAATTATTTCAATATTTAATATGTCAGTTGAAGGCGCTGGTAATGGCTTAGCATCATTTGTGATGACTTTAGCTGTACTTTCAGCAATGCTTGGAGCAATGAATTTATTGCCGATACCGTGTTTAGACGGAGGTACTGTTTTTATTAACGCAATAGAGTGGATAAAAGGAAAATCTCTTAGCGATAAAACAATAGAAATAATTTTTACAAGTGGTCTTTTTGCGGTTATAGGATTGATGTTATTGGGATTGTGGAATGATATTACTCATCTTCCAATATTTTCAAAGATAGCTGGTATATTTAAGTAATAAAGGAGTATAAAATGAAAAATTTAAATTTAAAATCTGTGTTAATGTTCGGAGTTTTGTCTGGCATATTTTTTCCGATACCGGAAAACGCTGAAACTAAAGTAATAACTGCTATTGAAATTAACGGAAACAAACGAGTTTCTCCGGAGGCGATAAAGAATAGGTTGCCTATTGAAATAGGGGACGATATTGATGATAATGATGCAAATAACATAATTGAAGATCTATATAAGTCTGAGTTATTTAACGACGTGAAAATTAAATTTTCAGGCTCAACGCTGGTTATCAATGTTAAAGAAGCACCAACTATTAACAAAATTTCAATCGAGGGAAGTAAAAAAATAAAAGAAGAGAATCTACCAG
Organism: uncultured Pseudomonadota bacterium; assembly: GCA_902784055.1. Lineage (GTDB taxonomy): Bacteria > Pseudomonadota > Alphaproteobacteria > RUG11792 > RUG11792 > RUG14087. The sequence continues at coordinate 40,377 of CACZTP010000005.1, read as the reverse complement.
GAATAAGACAAAAAGAAGCTATGTCTTTATCGAAAATAAAGACGTCACAAATGGAATTGTTGCAGACGTATCAATCCAAAAATCTTGGAATGTATAACGCAACAGTTAACCCGAAGGTAATAAAGAGATCAAACGAGAAAGTTGATTTAGTTTTCGAAATCGATGAGCGTCGTCCAACGAAAATTTCCGAAATTGTATTCCATGGTAATAACAAAATTCAATCGTCTGAATTACGACAGATTATTTCCTCTCGACCGAAACGCTGGTATAGGTTTATGGTTAATGATGATATCTATGACCCTGAAAGGCTGGAATACGATAAACGACTTATTGTTCAGTATTACAAAAATAATGGTTTTGCTCAAGCACGAGTTAGTAGTGTTAGCGTAGACCTTACACCGGACGGACATGGGGTTATAATTTCATTCAATATTCATGAAGGAGATCGGTTTAAATTTGGAAATATCTCTATAAAATCAAATGTAAAACGCATTAACAGTGAACTCCTCAATAAAAAATCAAAGTGCAAAACAGGGAAAAACTTTAATGAAACATTTGTGTCTGTAGACACTACAACAATACTAAACGATATTAACAAACAAGGTATTTCAGCGGTTGAAGTTGAACCAAAATTCGAAACTGATATTAAGACGAAGAAAATAAATGTACGATATGATGTTGAAGAGGGCGAACGAAAGTATATATCCAAAATAATAATAAGAGGAAATGAAAAAACTAGAGACCATGTTATTTTACAGAAACTAATGTTTGAGGAGGGAGATTTATATAACAAATCGCTAATATCTCTTAGTGAGAGCAATCTGCAAAGTACAGGTTTTTTCGAATTTGTACATATTGATACGATACCAGATCCAATTTCTCCTGATAAATGCGTTGTAATTGTTTCCGTGAAAAAGCAAAAAACTGGAGAAATGTCTCTTAATGCGAAGTATGACCAAATCGATGGTCCTGTACTTTCTATTGGTTATGGAGAGCGTAACTTTTTTGGTACAGGAAAAAGTCTTAATCTCTCAATAAATTCATCTCGAGAACAAACAGGGAAATGCTACGAATTTAAAGACGGAAAGTTAAATAAGATAGATCGCAAAAGTAAATTTGCTCTATTCAATAATATTACAGCGAGTTTTGGTAATCCTCATATGTTTGGCAGAGACATTGAAGGCACGCTATCTCTTTATAGATATTCATCATCTCCACTTGACTCGTTTTCAGTTAAAAATATCGGGGGAGCTGTTGGAATGTCGTATCCACTTGCAAGCAACTGGACTCAGAGTTGGGAATTGAGTTGTACTAGAAGACTTATCGATAATGTAGTGGAACAAACATCACCTCTGATAAAGTATCAAATAGCAGTTTTAGAAAAAAACAAATTTGGGTTAGATAAAAATTTAAAGTACTACCAACATAAATTAAGCCATACAATAGGATACTCGACACACGTTTACGATGGATTGCTGAAGGGAAATTATTCTGTATCATTATCAACCGCATTTATGTACAACACGAATAGTCAACAAATCGATATAAAAAACATTTTGTCCGGTTCTTACACGAGACCATTTAGGGGTAATATGATTTTAAAGTGTCGAGCAACATATGGAATGCTAAATGCCCTTGGAGATAAGGAAGCAAATGTTATTGATGGATTTTCAAATACCATTAATTCAGTAAGAGGATTTAGCGAATATAGTATTGGTGGTTGGGCAATGAGTGCAAGAGGAATTAAAAAATTAGACGGGAAAGATCAGTATGTTTCCCAATTGTTACTTGATGCAACCACTACAAAAATGTTTTTCAATGGAAGTATTGAAGTATCGTTTCCTATCTACCTTCTTCCTGAAATGAATACGAGATTTTTTGTATTTGCTGATTGTGGTTACTATTCAAAACCGATAGATCCAAAAAATAATGTTTTTGATAAAACAAAATACAGTGCAAAAGATTTATACAATTTTAATAAAAAACAATTGGATGAAAACAAAGCTGCATCAAAAGCAAAAAGGAAGGCAAAGACTTTTAAGTTATCAGATGTTAAACCTACTGGTACCGAAGATGAAATAATTGTGGCGCGAAGCGGGCTTTATGAAGAAAAAATGCCAAAAATGTTGTGTAAGTTTGAATCAGATAAAGACACCTTTAATAGTAGTACACTAATCGCACATAAAGTTGTATCTGAAAAAATACTACGTGTATCGCTTGGGGTTGGTTTCTCTTTCGTAACGCCTTTTGGTCCCATTAGAGCTGCATGGGGTTTCCCTATTCGTAAGGGAAAATTGGACACAAGCAATATGTTTATCATAGGAATGCATACCTCGTTTTAATTAGAAACATTTAGGGCTGCTCATAATAGCCCAAGTGCTTTAAATGAAACGTAGTTCCCATTTGCGACTATTATGTGATCAAATAAATTAATATCCAAGACGTTGCACGCTTGAAGAAGTTTATTAGTTGTATATTGATCATTAAGTGATGGTGTAGGGTCACCACTTGGGTGATTATGAATAATGATAAGTCCAGTAGCTCCGCTCTGCAGACACAATTTAATTATTTCTCTAGGATAAAGAGTTACTGAATTAATAGAACCACGTTGAATTATCTTATCATCAATTATGTAATTTTTGCTATTAAGGCATATGACGCGAACTTCTTCATATAAAAGGTTATTCATATGAATTTTGGCATAATTAATGACGTCGCTAAAACAATGGATTACGGGAAGAATATAAAGTTGAGATTTAAGCGATGCTTTCACGAGCATATTTATTATTTTTAACGCATTGCAAGTAGCATTTCCCACACCACTAATTTCTGACAAAGAATTTACATCAGCATTTAAAATTCCATCCAAACTTTTAAATTTTTCAAGCAGTTGCTTTGCCAAAGGTTTTGTGTCCTTACGTTTAAATATAAGGAACAGCATCATTTCAATTATTTCATAGTCAGCAAATTGTTCATAGCCATTTTTGTTCAATTTTTGCATTAGCCTTTGCCGATGCCCAGTATAATGAGGTTTGGCACTTGTGACCGCATTGCTAATTGTCATACTAAAACTATTTCATTATTGTGCGTTTTTGCAATTTTCCCAGCGAGTTCAAGTTGTGAAACAATGGCTAATAATTCAGATATTTCAGTATTGGTAACATCAGCTAAAACATCAATTGATACAGGAATTGATGAAAGCTGAGTTAATATATACTCAGATATGTTGCTAATATCGTTACTTGAACTCTTGTGTGCTACAGGTTGGAATATTTGTTTTTGTTCAATAACGGTTGGGCTAATAATTTCCAATACATCTTGTGCTGTTTGTACAAGATTTGCACCATTCTTTATAAGTAAATTTGATCCAAAAGACCTTGCATCTAACGGTGAACCTGGAACAACCATTACTTCACAGCCCATATCCAGTGCCAATTCAGCAGTATTCATTGTTCCAGATTTTAAAGCTGCTTCTATAACAATAATTCCACGCGACATTGAAACCAGAAGTTTATTACGAGCAAAAAACATTCCTTGATCAGGATGTCGTCCTGGCGGTACTTCTGTTACTGCAACTCCGTTAGCACATACTTTATCAAATAGTTTTGCATTTTCCTGCGGGTATATATTGTCCAGACCGAATGGTAATACAGCTACAGCTTTACCAGCGTTTGTTGCAGTTGTCAGGGCGTATGTATCAATTCCGCGAGCCATACCTGATGCTATAGGAAAATACTCTCTAAGATTTTTTGCAAATCTTTCAGCTATATTTCGCCCTGTAAGTGATGCGTTTCTTGCTCCAACAATAGAAATCAAATTTTCATTAAGAAATTCGCAATTCCCTGAGTAGTACAGTATAGGTGGAGGAAATCCATGATCTTTAAGATGCTTGGAATACTTATCGTCGATCGTAATTAATACATTTCCTTGCGCTTTTTTATAAATTTTTTCCGCTTCACGTCTGTCTGATGGAAGTTTTACATGTTTTAATGCTTCTGATGCTGTTCCGTAAACGTTCATCAGTGACCAAAAGTTTTTTATTCCAATATTTTTTGTGCTAAATAATTGTATCCAGTCAATGATATCTTCTGCTGTTACCATAACGCATATGTTTTTTGTATTTCAGTAAGTTTATTTCAATAGATATTAAATAATACCTAACAAATTTTGTCAGGTGTCTAACACTGAAAAAAATTGTACAGAGCTAAAAATGATTTTTAAAATCTCTTTTCATTGTTTATGTCTACGAACACGAAGTTTAAACAAGAGTGACGAATGACACCCGTGAACAAAAAATCCTTAAAAATAAGACACAGGAAAGTAATCACTTGCAGATAATGCAAACGACTACTTTCTTGAACAACTATCTTTTGGCGACACAATCTTTAAGTTGCTTACCAGGTTTGAATTTTGGAACGAATGTTTCAGGAACAGAAACTTCTTCCCCGGTGCGAGGATTTCTTGCGATTGTTGCTGAACGCTTCGAAACAGAAAAATTGCCAAAGCCGATGAGTCTTATTTCCTTTCCTTCGCACAAAAATTTTTCAACTGCTTTACAGAAAGAATTGAGAACATTTTCAACATCAATTTTTGATAGCCCAGAAATTGCAGACATTTCATTTATCAATTCTACTTTTGACACTTTTTCAACATTTGATACCGCCATACTTTCTCCCTTATATTTCCTAAATAACTAGGAGCGCAAATGAAACATATTGCGCCCCCCTTCTTTGGAAGAAGATACCATACAAATACCTGTCAAATCAATAAATCAAGCAAGTATTTATATAAAAATATGTTTTATAGTCTCTCCTTTTTGCGATATTCTGCTCGCAAATTTTTAATAAAATTACCTGCTATTAGTCGGGTTAAATCAAATTCTATCCGTTTTTATATACACGTGCCTATACGATATTTCCGAAAGACCACATATGAGCAAAAGAAAAACAGATAAAATTTCGTTAAAATTCGCAAATAATTTACAACAATTTTGTTTTAAAATTTTATTTATTTTACCATGGGTATATAGTTTTTTACATTTTTAAACTACGATATTCTAGGTTTCGATAATATATAATAGGTATTGTGAAAGATAGTTTTAATAGCTAAGTCGGTGAATAGAAATACAAAAGCGGAACTGAACGGCTACAAAAAAAGCTCACAGAATTTTAAAACAAAAAAACGATGGAAAACTTCAGATTTAAAAACACTTAAACAAGAGTTTGAAAAAGGAACCAGGTTAAAAATAATAGCAAGAATGCTTGGAAGAACAGCAACATCAATAAGTAAAGAACTATCACGAAGTGGCATTAGAATTGGAAAATATAAAGAATACGAGCGCCCTAGATGCAGGGGTACATCGAATTATGGTAAGTCATATATTGTAGAAATATCAGAGATAATCAATTATTTAGAAAATTTAGGATACGAGATAATTATGTTACACCAAAAATCAAACAATAACAGTACAGTAATGTACAAATTGAATAACATATCAGTATCATTAATGCGTCTTTTAATAATAGCTAATAAACATAGACTAGAGAACGGGTTACCGGTGTTTCGAGTAAGAAACATACCCTAATGTAAAGGCAATCCGAGGCTCGGATGAAGTAATTTAGAAATTGTGTAACATTGTAGTGTGTCTATTGGGGGTGATGTGGTTCCTTTTAAGAAGATCGTAATAACGACGATAACGTTGTTGTTATGTGGGTGTCAAGGGCATAAAACATACACGGGAGGTACAAGTATTTCTTCAAAACCGTACTATTGTTGCGGTAGTTGGCACCATCCACAAAATTATTATGAATATGATGAGATTGGATTTGCTTCATGGTATGGGAACGATTGCGCTGGGAAACCTAAAGCAACTGGGCTAATATTTAATCCAAATGATTTTACTGCTGCACACAGGACATTGCCTATTCCGACTGTTGTAAAGGTAACCAATCTACGCAACGGGCGTTCAATAATTCTTGTCGTTGATGATAGAGGACCTTACACATATGCGGGTCGTATTATAGATTTATCTTATGCATCAGCCAAAGCCCTTGATCTACATAGATATAAACCATCAAAAGTAAGAATTCAGTCCTTGCCAGAGGACAGTCTGAAATTGTCTAACTATATAAGAACTCATTGTAAAAACCGACGCGATCCTTATGGTCGCTCATGGACGGAACTTTACTACCAAGAGATAAGGAAAACTATGCCCCGTAAAAAATACTCCATTGTACCAAGACAAAGTAATAACATCTCTCAAAAACGAACAATTATTAAAAATAAAAAACAAATTCTTGCACAAAGGACAACACAGCATGCCCAACTATGTAAAAAATGTCGTAAGGCAATTGTGTACTATTGATCAACAATTTTTAAATTTATATAGCCATTAATAGGTTTATTGTTTCGTAAATACATTTCAAACACCTTAAAAAAAAGAGTTGTATAAGGATGTAATTGTCTGTTTTTAACAGTTATCGCATACGTATACGATTTTACAAAAGAGCTTTTACCATTAACAGTTATGCGACGATTTGATTCAAATACCTCGGTTTTAAGTATACTATCAAGCACTGTTTGTGCAAGCTTTGCATACGTACCAGAATATAATGTAACAATATGTTGCAGTTTATTAACAAGTTGTTCCACGTTGTTTTTTGAAAGTTGCCCAAACGCGAGTTGATTTAGTAAATTCCATATATCTCTTCTTTCTATATAAACTGGACTTGTCGGTTGTAACAGAAGCTTACCAGTAACATTTGGAGAAGAAGCATAATCAGCGAAAACAGTCGTACTACTTCGAATGCTACGAGGGTCTATTTTATTGATGCACAAAGTTTTTGCATACGCTACATCGGAATAAATAGTTGTTGGGTTAAGGTGTGTATCTACAAATGACACGTAAGTTGAGTTATCAATATCAAAAGGCTGAAACCAATATACACTATCGACTGAATTGTCAAGAAATGCATAATCAAAACTAAAGTATTGGGGAATAATATGGTCTTCTTTGCTTTTACTGTCAATAAGGTGCATTTCCTTTATCGAATGAACAGCTATATATGGATTGTTATTTGATAACAACAAATATCGTGATTTAGTATTGTCAAAACGAAATGAGTTTGTTACGTAGTCAAATAAATTAACTGCAGGAACCGCGTTTATTTTGATGGAATTTTCATTAATTTTTATATCAGTTTTAGATAAACTAATACATATAGAAAAACAATCAACATCTTTTATACTTTGTTGATGTATTATTTTATCAATTCCTTTTATTTTGAAAAACATAAATTTTTGAGGAAATAATAAAACTTCACGCAATAAATAAAACGAGTAATTAACGAATTTTGGAACCGGAACAGCTGTTTCATCTTCACTAAAACCACAAAGTTCTATTGAATCTTGTAATTCATATTGCTTTGAATTTATGAGTAAAAAAACATGTGGCGTGATAGCAAACAGAGCTGTATATAATGCAAAGGCGTTATCAATAAGTGACGCATCAATATAAAATACCAATTCACTAAGTTGCATTTCCTCAACTGGGACTGATTTTGTTTTTATATCAATTTTAAGTTCTCCGGTATCAGTTACTGATAATTTAGTTATTTCAAGAGGATATAGAGTTAACGGGTAGATAGTTCTAAAAAAGCAACTATCACTGAACTCTCCTTGTATTATATCATCTTGAACAATTGAAACCCGCAAACGGGAATTGCGTGGCAAAACGCCATAATCAGAGCCGTCAAACAGAACAACTGAACAGGGCGGAAAAACAGCTGTAATTCCTGGATATAACCCAGTTAGTAAGTAATATGCCAAATCCTCAGCATTGTAATCTATTTTTGCGTTAATCTGGGCAACCATGAACGCAAAACTTTCTATAATTCGTTCAGTGTGCGGGTCATTTGATCTATTGCCATCAAAGTTTATTTTATCCGCAATTGCGGGATATTTAAGAGCAAATTTTTTACCTTTCTCTCTCAAAAATGTAATTTCTTCTTGATAATAATTTAAAATGTTCTTCATTTTTTACCTTAACAATCTTTACTTAATTTTAACAAAAAGTGCTTAAACTGCGAATATAGAGAGTTAAATACGTGAAACAATTATGTTTAAACATTTAATTAATCCTTCAATAATTTTTTATGCTATATGTTTAGGAAACGTATTTGAAGCTGGTAATACATCACAACAATTTGATCAAAACCAGGTTATACCTCAATCAACAGAGCAATTACAAACTGGACAGTTGCCAATTGAACAGCTACAAACCGGACAATTTCCGAGTGTTGGGCAGTTTCCAACTGTTGGACAGTTTCCAACTGTCGGGCAATCCCCAAATGCAAGCCAATTACCAATTGGAAATCAATACCAGTCTACAGATCAAAATCAGCAAAATGAGAATAACTCACAAGTCCAGCAACAAATACAAAATAATACCGATATTCAACCTGATTCTGTTGTTGCTATAAGTGCATCTACACAAGAAAGTGAGCCTAAAGTTTTTTATACAAAAAAGGGGGCTGTTCCGGATAACTGGAGAGGGTGGTTTTATATAATGTCAGGAGCCGATTATATTAATTATATTCAAAATGGTTCAAATGGTCAGTTTAATAACACTCAGCCGGGAGTGAGCCAAACTCAGACGGGAAGGCAATATGGCACTATATCAAATACTCCTCATTATGCACCACCAAAAACATCACAACAAGTACCAGGAAGTCCTGGAGAACCTCTGCAATTTATGCCTTCGCGACAAATATTAAATAAATCAAATTCAAATAATTCTCAGTCTACACTTGCTCAACCTGCGGTTGTTCAGCAACGGGCAATTGTTCAGCAACCGGCAGTTGTTCAACAACCGGCAGTTGTTCAGCAACAGGTAACTACTCCGCAACAAGTAGGTGCTCAGCAACCAGTAAAGACTGAACAAGGAACATCTGACCTTTTAGTTAAAGAAATAACTGGTGGAGAAAAGGTAGAACAAGGAAAACCAGATAATGAAGTACCAGAAGTTTTAATACATGATGGTGCTGTTTATACTTTAGCTAATTCAGTGGAAGTAACAAATACAACGACTAAGAAAGACAACGCTATACATGAACAATTTGCTCAACCTCAACAACTTACTCAACTCCAGGCAAATGTTCCAATACAACAGCAACAAACACAACCACAATTAGAACAACAGCAAGTTGAACAACAACCGATAAACCCGCCGATTGCACAAGGACAAGAATATATAAACAATCAACCCGCCAATGATCAATTTCCTATAAATAATAATGGGGGGATACCAAATAATAACAATGTACTACAACAGAATATTGAACAACCTTTAAACGGACAGATGCAAGGAGATCAAACACAAAACGGACAATTTGAAATTAACAATGGCAGTAATTAAAAGAGGATAAGATGAAAGTTCTTACGTTATTAGTGTTATCATTTATTGCGGTTTCTTCTGCTAACGCTTTGTTGACAGAAAACAAAGCGAATGAGATGGTTAAAAAAGCAGAACGAGAGGCTACTGAAAAGGCAAATCAAGAATTACAGGCAAAAATAAATGAACTTAATACAAAATATGAACAAGAGAAAAGCACGTTACAGGCGGAATTAACTACAATCCAAACAGAACAGAAAACATCAGCTGAGGCATTAAAAGTTTCACAGGAAAATACTCAGAAACTACAGGACGAAGTCACAGAGAAAGATAAGACTATTACAGAAAACAATCAAAAAATACAAGAGTTACAAAGTAAGGTTGACAATATGTCTAGTATTCAAAGTCAGCTAGATCAAAAAACGACTGAGTTTGAAAACTTAACAAAAAGTTCCAATGAAGAAATTACTCGTATAAGGGATGAAATGGATAAGAGAGTAAAAGAACTAGAAGAACAAAAAAATACCGCTCAAAATCAAGCACAGCAACAACTTAATGAGCTAACAACAAAAAATGTTGAAGAGCTAAACAAATTACGGAATGAAATGGATCAACGAGTTCGAGATCTAGAGGAACAAAAAAGAACATTACAGTCTGAAACGCAACAACAAATAAGTGAGGCAACTTCAAGAAATAACGAAGAGATTAATAGAGTACGCACAGAGTGCGAGCAACAAATAAAAACACTTAAAAGCCAGTCACAAATTAAAGATGACACAATAAAAGCCCATGAAGAAACAATAAAATCACAAAATGCAAAAATAGATGAATTACTGTCAGGAGAAAAAGGACTTATCTCTAAAAATAGTGGTAATACCGATGTCACTGAAGTAATGTCTTTATTGGATTGTGCATTACTTGCGGGAAGAATGCGAGTAACTCAAGATACAGCGGAAAGCAAAACCTGGTCTGTAGCTAAACTATCAGATATAGATTTTTATAAAACGTCAAATCGAGCATTAAATGAAATCTTAGAAATACAACAAAGTAAATTAGATGAATTATCTAAAGCAATAGGCGAAAAATTAACCGAAGCGGATTATTATAAAACCTCAACAAGAGCATTGAATGAAATTTTAGAAAAAGGACAGAAGATATCCGGAAACAGACAATTTACATGGAAACAACTTCATACAGGAACACGAACTATAGATTGATAATTTTACATAGCTTGTTATGGCAAACATGAATGCAGATTAAAAACATATAAAATAAACAAAATTCTGTTTTAAAACCCGGACATAATATATTTACGTCCGTGCAATCTTTTTTATACAATTCTACTATTAACGAAATTTGTGTTATACGTCGTGCTACAAAATAGCATCAGTTATTTACTAAAGGATGCGAATATAACTTTTATTATTGTATTAAAGTATCAGTTATTTTCTTAGCTCGTTCTAACACGTGCTTTGGGAAGCCTGCAAGAGTTGCAACATGCAAACCAAATGATTTGCCAGCAAAACCAGAAACAATTTTATGTAAAAAAACTATATCGTCACCATTTTCGATAACTTTAACTGTAGAAAATTTTATATTCGGTATAGTGTTTTTTATATTAATCAATTCGTGATAGTGAGTTGCGAATATCGTATTTACTCTTATATTATTCGCCAATTCTTCAGCAACCGCTTGTGCTATAGCTACCCCGTCTTGTGTTGAGGTTCCGCGTCCAACTTCATCCAAAATTACGAACGATCGTGATGTAGCTTGATTTAGAATTGTCGCAGTTTCTAGCATTTCGACCATGAAAGTTGATTTACCAGAAGCTATATCATCAGATGCTCCGACACGACTGAATATCCTATCAATAATAGGCAAGTTTGCAAAATCGGCTGAAACGTAAGAACCAATTTGCGCCATTATCATTATCAAAGCATTTTGTCGTAAATATGTGCTTTTCCCTCCCATATTAGGACCCGTAATCAATGTTATTTCGTTATTGCTGTAATAGTCATTTACTGTAAATTTATTCCCAGAAAATAATAGCGCTTGTTCGACTACGGGGTGACGACCAGATTTTATCTCAATACAGTTATTATCATTAAATGCCGGGCGTACATAATGTCGTTCTTTCGCGTTACGTGCAAACGATGTAATTACGTCAGTAAATGAAATTGTATCTGAAATGTTACGCAACAAATCGCTATAAGATGCCAGATAGGCTATTAACTCGTCAAAAATAGAAAGTTCACGTTGCCTTGCATTGGCTTCAGCTGAATATATATTATTCGCAATATTTGCTAATTCTTTTGTTGTATATCTGACATAACTTCCTAGTGTTTGTCGATGAATAAAATCACTCGGAACGTGATTTGCATAAGTAGGACTTATTTCAATAAAATATCCAAGTACTCCATTATTCTTTATTTTTAATGTAGGAATACATAACTCTGATATATATTTATGTTGCAAATCCTTTATTATATTTCCACCATTGTTTAGTAACTCGTTATATTCATCTAATAACTCGTCATACCCAGGCTGTATGAAATTTCCATCTCTTGCAAGTAAAGGCGGAGTATCAATAATTGCACCTGATAATTTTTTAAGCACTTCACCAAGTGTCGGACTATCGACAAATAATGTTTTTAGATTTTGTTTAAATATTTCGTTTATTGCTATAAAATTCTGAAGTGCGTTTTGAACGGCTTTTATGTCCCTTGGACCACATTTTTTCATTACAATTCGAGAAATAGCTCGTTCTAAATCTGGAATTACCTTTAATATTTCTGATACTTGCCTAAGGGTATCGCCTGAATTTACAAAAAAATCAACATAATCCAAACGAGACTTTATTTTTTCTAAAGTTATTAGAGGTGCATTGATCCACCTTGCAAGCATTCTTGCACCTTGTGTAGTCCTTGTCGTATCAAGACATGACAAAAGCGAACCATTACGCTCTCCAGCTTGAGTAACTGTGAGCTCTAAACTTTTTTGTGTAAACTCATCAAGTAACATGTAGTCACTTGTGTTTACTAACTTGGGTGGATACAAATTTATTACCTTTGCATCTTGGACCCTATAAACAGACGATATGTAATCAACTATCATTGATATAGATTGAACTACATTTGGAGAATATTTCCCAAAAGAGTCGATAAAACTAACACCAAAAAATTTTGTCAATCTATCTATAGCGTTCTTAGTATTATATTTTACTCCTGGAAGTATATGAACTATATTCTTATATTTTTCTAATATCGATAACATTTGTTTATCGGAACAAAATATATCTGAACAAATTATTTCTGCTGGATTAACTTTTGCTATGCATGACAATACATCGTTCTTTGATAATTCTTCAACAAAAAACTCTCCACTTGATACATCAGTATAAGCAAGTCCTGCTTTGTCTTTATCTCGATTAATAGCGAGTAGCCAATTGTTTTGTTTTCCATTAAGCAATGCGTCTTCAATTACTGTTCCGCTTGAAACAATCCTTGTTACTTCTCTCGCGACAGGACCTTTATTACCTCGCAATTTGGCTTCCTCTGGGGTCTCTGTTTGATCGCATATGGCAATCCTATATCCAAGCTTTACAAGCTTAGCTAAATACATTTCATGTGCATGCCACGGAATTCCACACATAGGCATTGACTGTCGATGAGTTAGTACTAATCCTAAAATCTTAGATGCAATGATAGCATCATCATTGAATAGCTCATAGAAATCGCCTAGTCTGTAAAAAAGTAGGCAATCAGGATATTGTTTTTTTACAGAGAAATATTGTTCCTCCATAGGAGTTAATTTTAGTTCAGGTAACTTTGGCTCTGTCATGCTAACGCCTGTTGTCCTTCAATTTCGGGATAAATTATATACTCGATCCCTGCTAAATTTTGTAGCGAATTTTCGATATCTTTAATGACTGGCTCATCAACAGATGTACTTGAAATAAGAGCAAAACTGTTAATTCCATTTAAAATATCTTTTTGTATTCCTTCCCTGCTATCAATTCGTATAACGTTTTTTATGTTATTTGATAAACCACAACGTACAAGAGACATTGCGTTTGCGGAGTAAGAAGCGCCAAGTACAAGGAGCAAATCAATCGTGGGAGCGATTTCTGCTATAACTGCTTGTCTATCTAACGTTTCGGCACACACGTCATGTTCTGTGTCTGGACGACCATGGATAATGTCAGGAATTTTTGATTTTAGTGCATCAGTAATTTTTCTTATATCTCCAGGGAATAACGATGTTTGTGTAAAATAGGCAACCTTCCTTCCGTCAAAAGACGGAAGTAAATCTATATCCATTTCACTATTAACCACGTAAACATCATCACTATCTATAGAGCCAAGTAACGTTGCAATTTGTTGATGAGCTCTGTTACCAATAATTATTACTACATATCCTTCACCAGCTTTATCAATAACCTCTTCTTGTAATTTCTTTACTACTGGACATGTAGCATCAATAACTGTTAATTGCTTTTCGTCAGCTTTTTTTAATGTTTTTTGAGAAATTCCACGAGATGAAAACATAATCGCTGAGCCATCTGGTACGTCATTTATAGAATGAACTTTTATTATTCCACGAGCTAATGCATTGTCCATAAAAAGCTTACTATGGACAATATCTTCAATAACATAGACCGATTTGTATAATTTCAACACTTGGTCAAGCATATCTACAGTACGCTTAACACCAAAACAATACCCTCGTGGATGCAATAAATACCCAATCACTATTTTTTCATGTGCATTCATATATTCTCACGTCATGATAACGCACAATTTAAAAAATGCACAAATTAATATTATGCTTGATACGCCTGCATTGCTGGTAACTGGTTATTTCCTAAAGAGTTTGTTTGTCTCAAATTAGACTGCTGTACATTTGCAGATGATAAGCTGTTTTGTAACGTCGGTAATTGATTTCCGGCATTCAAGAACGAATTAACCTTGGGCTGCGCTGTCGCATTTATAGCCCCATTTTGCGAATTAATACCTGTTTGAGCTCCTGTTACTGGTGTATTGACAGAAGTAGTCATCACAGATGTAGGTGCTTTTGGAGTATTCTCTATCAAATTCGAGCCATTAACTTGGACAGCTTGTCCAGATCGAGCGCTGGGTAAACGATCTGTAGGGAAATTTGTATGAATTATTTCACATCTACCATTTTCACACTTGTTTAACGTAACAGTCTTTTTATCGAATATATACACTACATTACTTTGTGTCGTAACAAGTGCGTAACGGTTTGTATATTCTTCATAAGATAGGAATAAAATACAGGATGAAATTCCTGTAAGACATAGCAACAATGTTATCTTTACGCTCTCAACCATCAAAATTTACTCTAAATTTGCTAAGTTATGGTAACATTGTGTTATGTTGAAAGTTAATAAATATTTAATTTATACAAATATGAGAATTGTTTTTCGCACATTTGTTGTAATGTCAATTACGGTTGCAACATTTGGGTCGCTAGCTTTTTGTTCAATATCTGATGAAAAAGTTGATGAATGTGCAAAGAAAATTGTTTCGATAATGGACAATGGGCACAAAGAACGAAAAATTCCAGGGTGTGTACTTGTAATAGTTCGTCATGACAAAATTGTCCTAGTAAAGCCATTTGGACATACATCGATTGAGAAAACAACCCCTATTACCACAGATACACTTTTCCCAATATCTTCTGTTTCAAAAAATATAACTGCATTTTTAGCGAGTGCTTTAGAAGATGCTGGCAAATTAAAACTCAATGATAAAGTTCGTAAATATGATAAAGATTTTTTCGTACATAGCGAAGAGTACTCAAAAGAACTTGAAATAAAAGATTTAATATGTCACGGTAGTGGTTTTCCTCACTTTGCTGCTAACAGCCTCTGGGAAGGTAATTTTTCTAAAGAACAGACACGCGATGCCTTTAAATATATAAAACAGATACCAGGAAACTTTCGGAAATATTATGGATATCAAAACGTATTTTTTGGATTTGTTGGGGATGTTTTGGAAAAAGCCACAGGGAAAAAATATGAAGACTTAGTTGAGGAGTATCTGTTTAATAAAATGAACATTAAAAATGCTTCTGCTATTCGAATCGGTTATGAAAATTCTCGTTGGGGGCATATAAAATACATGGCATCTCGTTTTAAATATGATTCCAATCGTCTAGGCTTTTTTACTGCAGTTGGAAACTTTATAAAAGAGATTTTTACATTTAAACCAATGCAGTTTGTCAATAATTACTCTTATTACAAAAACGGATTGATTGAAATGCCTGATATTGGTTTTTTTCACGTATATCCTGCTACTTCTGGTATTTCGTTTTCAGGGAATGAATTCGCAAAGTGGATACAAATGATTTTATTAAAAGGGAAATACAGTGATAAAACAATAGTAAGTACAAATGCATTTAAAAACATCACATCCCCTGTTGTTGATATGAAAAATATTAAGGCAACCGATGAATTCTTCCCACTTGATAGGTTACCTCGTGAAGAGTTGCACTACGGGCTTGGAACTTTCGTTGCAAAATACGCAGATAATGGGAAAAATGCTCACAATATCTTATTCCATATGGGAGGGGTATATGGAGCAACAGCATTTTTTGCGGTATGTCCCGATGAAGATATAGGCGTTGGTGTTATAAATAATCTCGGTGGTACTGATAATACTTTTTTTGCCGAGTATATGTGTAACAACTTTTTAGATTTATGCTTTGATTTTTCAAAAAAAGATTGGGTGTTAGCAGATACGAATATTCAACAGAAAACTCGAAAACATAAACTAAAAAATGATGAGCTATTTTCAGAGCAATTAATACCAAAAGCCAATCTTAGTGAATATGAAGGAACTTTTACGAGCGATATCTACGGAGATATTAAAATTGTACAGAAAGATAACGAGCTAATTCTTAGTACTGGGAAAATGTCGACCAAGTTAGCTCACGTCAATGGTAACGTTTTTTCGTTTCCCCAACGCGACATGCAGTTAAGCTTTTTAGATATAGATGAATATATTGCGTTTTATCCTGATAATAATAAGAAGTTTAATACATGTTTAATTACGTGTTTTATGGAAGGTGATACTCACTTTACAAGAAAGGATTAAAAATGGAAAATAATGCCGATGGATTGCTTATTGCTAGAATTTGTCACGATTTAAAAAATTGTTTGTCAGTAGTTGCTTTTTTTAAAGAAGATTTGCTTGAAGGAACGGTTGATCCAAAAGAGGGGCTTGACGCCCTTGTAAAGAGTGTGGACAAATTAAACTTGCGTCTTAGTTTTTTTCAAAACCTTGCTGTTGATGGTTCTCATATAGGTAATTTATACGATATGCTTCGTAATATGTGCATTGGGCACGATATAAAACTAGAGTTTGATATTACTTCTATTGATCCAGAAAATGATGGAATAATACAAAACATTGTTTGTGGTATTTTATATTTGATAGTGGTTGATGCTTTGCGGAGTGGAAGCGCTCGTACAATAACGGCTGTAAGCAGTAACCAAGCGGAGAGAATTGAGATTACTATTTCAGATATGACAGTTGAGGATCTGCCCAGTGAGGTTTTAGATATATCAGAAATGGATACAGTTAATGTTACAGTTGTTAATGCTTTAGCTTTATACATAAAAAGAGTTTTAACACGTCATGGATACGTAGCGAATATATTTGACGAATTAGATGATAATAGTAATTCGAATGTTAAAATAGTTCTGAAAAAATTGATTTAAAACGCATATGGTTAATAGGGAAAAGAACAAGTGTAAGTGTACCAAGGATATAGAACAGAAAAAGATGTGGTCTATTGTGAGCCAAATTTTGAATGGTGATATTTGCAATCTAATTATTTCTGAATTTGGAATTTTTAACTCAGATAACGTAAATAAAACCGTCAATACTTTTTTAAGTAGATACTTTTCTATACAAAATAATATTTATAAAGTTGATGGGTTATACACAAGAGTAATAAAAGATGTCGAAAAAAAATTAATACAAAGAGTGATGAAATTTACACATTTTAATAAAAGCTGTACAGCGCGTATTCTTGGTATAAGTCGTAACACCCTTAATTCAAAACTGAAACAATTAAAAGTCTGTTGCAAAACGTACGTTGATAATTGCTTTGACAAGTGTTCGTCTTAACGTGCAGTTATGAATTTTAGACAAAAACTTTTAATAAAGTTAAAACTAAAAAATTATAAACTTTACGTGTTGTGTGTTCTCTGTGGAATGTTAAGCGCTGTATGCGATACAATGCACAGTGGTCTTTTACCTGGATATAAAAATTGTGTATCAAAAATTACATTCCCGATTAAAAAATATATGAATGAGTTTGTAGAAACAATACACATATACTCAAACTTTTTTAATAAAGAAAATCTTCAATTGATGTTAGAAAATAAAAAACTTAAAACTCGGCTTTTTAAAACTGAATATATAAACAAAGAATTAAATAATATAATCAAACACGAAAAATTATCAAAACAAATGATATTCCGAGTATTGGGATTTGAACAAAACATTTTTAGCTCCTCGTTACTGATGGAAGCAACAGATGAAGTGAAACCTGGATGTATCGCGGTATCACCGAATGGGTTAGTCGGAATAGTAACTGATGTAGCAAACAGTATTGCACAGATATTAACTATAACGGATAAACGGTTTTCAGTCCCAGTAAAAACAAAATCTAATGTTTATATTATTATTAATGGAAATAATACCAATCTGATAGTTGAAGTGGCAATGCAACAAGATAATCAACTCACTACGAATATTAAAATTGGAGATATTTTGTATACGTCTGGTGAAGGAGGTGTTTTTCCTTGTGGAATTCCCGTTGCCAGTATTACTAAAAGTCATCCACCAATCGAGGCGCAACCTATTGTCAATTTGGATAACTTGGAGTTTGTAAAAGTCATAAAACCAACATCATTTCTGAATTGATTGTACATTTTTGAAAATTATAATACAATACTGTTGGATGATATATATAGTTCTAAAGAATAAAATGATAATCGCTTCTGTTCTTTTAGTGGGGTTAGTAGGAGCTCTTGCTATTGTAAATTCTGGTAGCGATGCAAGTTTAGCTTCTCATTCACCATCTTCCGCAAATTACAGCCTTCTATCAGGTACAGGTGATAAGGTTTCTGCCCCTGTTGTTCAAGCAGGTGCAGATGGTAAAGCTTCTGCTCTTAAGAACGAAATAACTGGGGGCAAGGATGTAAACCCATTACCAGAAGCTATTGTTTCCTCTAATGGTAAAAAATCATGTGTTCCGCCTCCACCTCCTCCGCCACCTCCGCCCCCGCTAGTTCCTATGGTCGTCAATTCTGTTGTTAAGAATCCTACAATCGTAAACAACAAAAATAAACCGAGTAAACCACAGTTTAATTCAATAGCAGATGAATTGGCGAACATTTTTAAAAATGGAAAAGCCAAATTGCAAAGCGTTGGTACAGTTCAGGGATCAAAAACCGAAAAATCTGAAGGTGTGGATCAAAATAAAAAAGGCGAACTCGGTATTTCTGCAGAGGCAATAGCAAATGCAGCGAATGTTGTGAAAAACAAAAAGAAAATAGCCTCGACAAACAAAATAATGTATAAAAGATCTGCCCAGGATGTTATTGAAGTGAATGATAGTAACTTTGAACAGATCTATAAAGAAATTGTTCTTGACATTGACAAATTAAGCAAGAGCACAGATAAAAAAAACGTGGATAGAGTGAAGTACCTGAAGACGGTAGAGTCTTGGATGGAAAAAGATTTTGCCGGCAAATTACCAAATAAACTATTGATCCTTATATCCACTAAAAAAACTACAAAACCTGTCGTAGCACACAGTATTAACATAAATGGTAATAAAGGGGCGCTAGACAACAACAATCCATTTTTGAAAAATAGACTTAAACCGACAAAGGTAACTACATCGTATATAGATGAAGATGGGAAACCGTTCGTTGTAACTGAAAGTAATTACAAGACTTTTTACGACAAGATTGTACAAAAAGTTTCGGATTTACAAAAAAATAACAATAAAGACCCAAATAATAATAAATTTTTTAAAAAGCTTCAAAATCAGATTGAATGGTTGCAACAAGATTATCCAGATTTGAAAAAAACATTTTTGCCAAGAAAAAATTTTTAACGACTAAAACGACTAATTAGCTGTATCTTAGGTCTGTAACTAAACAAGTTACAGACTCTTTTGTATTGTTAACATGTTAACACTTTAAATTACTGAGGATAATAGCTTTTTTATTACCTGATGTAAACAAAACATATGATGGAGCAACATTACCGATAGTTGTATTACTATTTGTTTCTGCTATTATAACGATGTCTTTACAATGAAATAGATTAAAAAATCTATCGATTTGATTATTTAATATACTAACTTCCTTATACGGGGGATCAAGTATCACCAAAATTCTCTGCCCCAACATTGGTAGTATTTTGTTCAGGTTGTATTTAGTAACATCAGCTCTTAGTACAAGGCTTCTATTATTCAAATTTAGGCTTGATATATTCTTGCATATAGTCCTATAGGCAACTGGATTTTGTTCGAAAAATAATGCAAAAGAGGAGCCTAAAGACAATGTTTCAATGCCCAGCGCTCCCGAACCCGCAAAAGCATCTATTACTGTCCATTGCTTGAAATCAATATTAAAACGGTGTATTAAACAATTAAACATCGCCTCTTTCAAAGCATCAGATGTTGGGCGAGTTGTCGGAACATTAGGAAGTTCTAATATTCTATGTTTCAATTCACCAAATATTACACGTCCTTTACGCATTTTTTCTTTTTGAACTTTGAGATTTAAATATAAATCTCACAACCACATCATTTAAATTAAAATGCTGTTTAAAATTATTTTGTATAAACCGTTCTTTATCAGCTCGCATTTCTTGCAATTTTGAAACAAAAATTAAAAATGTTGGCGGTGTTTCTCCTATTTGAGTAATATACTTTAATTTAAATTTAACTGATGCGCTTTTCATTATGCCTGTACTATTTATTATCTGCAACCATCTATTTAATTTTGAAGTGCTTACTCTAATTCTGTGTCGCTCGTAAGTCTGTATTACTAAATCAATAAGCTTATCCAAATTATCGTTATTTAACGCGGATATAAATATAAACGGAACATCTTTGTGTTGAGCTAAGCTGTGTTGAATGTTGTATATAAGGTCTTTTGGTTTCGAATTTTTTTTGAATTTTGTTTTGTCGTATTTATTAAAAGCAAGTATTAATGCACGACCATCTTTTAAAACATTCGAAGCTAATGTTAAGTCTTGTTTTTCTAACATTCCCTCTTCAATTGTAGTCGCATCTATAAGCAATACAACAACGTCGGCATGTCTATACGAACGTAATGTACTTGTAACTGATATTTTTTCTAACTTATCGCTTATCTTTGCTTTACGCCGTACTCCCGGAGTATCAATTAATTTAAAAGTCTTGCCATTATATTCAAAATCAAATGCCGAGCTTTCACGAGTTAACCCGGGGAAATCTGCAACAAGTTGTTTGTCAGATCCTAATAAAGCATTTGTTAATGTAGACTTTCCAACATTAGGTCGACCTATAAAAGCAAGTTTTATATAATTTTTTTGTCTTGTTTCTTCCGTTAATAAATACTGTTCCGGAATGTATTTATATATACATTCTAACAATTCATTGATGCCGAGTTCATGTTCAGCTGATATTGCCATAGTATTTTTAAAACCAAGTGATACAGCATCTACATAAGCCTGTTCTTTAACAGTGCCCTCGGTTTTATTGACGGCCATAATTATATTTGTCCCAGATTTTCTTAAAATATCAGCAATTTTAATATCATTAGCAGTTAATCCGGCAATCCCATCCGTAACAAAAACAATTAAGTCAGATGTTTCAATTATATTTTTCAATTTTTCATTTATAACTTCCATTAACTCTGGCTTGTTGTCACATTCAGCGTAATCAAACATCCCGGGAGCATCAACGAGTGTCACAGTTTTATCAAATATAGTTATTATCTTCTCTTTCGCATCTCTTGTAACTCCAGGACGATTATAAGTTAAGGCGTTTTTTGCACGAACAAGCCGATTAAATAACATAGATTTGCCAACGTTAGTACGCCCTATCAAAGCTATTTTGAAGGAATTATCCGATTGCATATAGTCTCCCATTACCTTGTGCGTACATAGTATCTCCTACTATGACTGGAGTGCCACTAAACCTAACATTACGCAAAGAAGATTGTTCTAAACAATTTCCAGTCGATGCATCATATTTCATGATACTACCTAATTCGCTAAAAATCCATATCTGGTTATTTACCACCAAAGGACCAAACCAAGCCTGTTTTTTAAATTTGCGACTTTTTTGTACCAATTTCTTATAATCATTAACGTGCCATTTTACACTTCCATCTTTAAGAGATATACACAATAAATCCATATCAGACAATAAAAACACCCAGTCTTTATTTACAATAGCTGGTTGTGACGTAGAACCTATATCTCTAGACCAGATACGCATCCCGGACTGAGCATCGAACAATGACATTGTTGAAGATGAATTTATTACAAAAACTTTATCATCTATTATAGTCGGTGATGCAGATATATGTAACAGTGAAATACTGCCACTACGAACTATAGATTTTGGAATTAACACTTCATACCAATTAACAGAGCCATTCGCAAGTTTTAGAGACACAACATCTCCGTTCGAATATACGCATATAACGCTGTCTTTGTAAACTGTAGGCGTACCTAACATAGAGCATGACAGTTGTTCCTTGTTTGTGGCATATTTCCACAAGATATTCCCAGTATTTGCATTAAGAGCGTACGTTTTGTTTGATGCAGTTGTTACTATTAGTTTCCCGGAAGCGTAGACAGGCGTACTTTTAACGAAGGTATCTAACGTTCTTTTCCATATAACTTTTCGTAAAGCGACATCAAATGCAATTACATCCGACGTGTTAGAAACTATATATATAACCGATTTATAATTAGTAATTCCGCCGGAGAATGTTCCAAATTGCGGTTGTTCTACAACTTTCGAAGACCACACCTGTTTACCACTGTTTTTATTAATACAAAATAACTTTCCACAACCATTCATTGCATATATATAATTTCCTAGTACTAAAATATTTGAAACGACTGGATCTTCTTTTAAGTCTTTCCTCCATTTGATATTTAGTTTTGGTGAAAGCGAATTGTTGATTGCTAAATGTTGTGAACCACCATAAAGTTCAGTCAGTTCCTTTACACTCGATGGATTTGGTAAAACCACAGAAGTGTTTTTTAAACGATCTGCAACCTCAAATTCTGTATATGTAATTCCTTCAATGTTTTCTCTTTTTCCTTGTAAAATTTCTTTTTTACTACAACCACATACAATAACCGATAGACAAGAAAATATTGCTAAAAATTTTTTATACATCATTTGTTTTTTGCTCTATCTAATTTGTAATCAACATATTGCATTATCTCACGAGTACGTTCTAACATGCCATCAGGTATTCCTTCGGTTTTGGCTAAAGCTGAAAAGGTTTTTTTTGCGTTTTCAAAATCTTTTTGTTTTATATAACAATATCCAAGAATTTCGAGAGCTAAACAGTTCCACTTTTTGCCAACATAATTTTTAGAAAGCTCATCAACAAATTCCGATAATTTTTTGTGCAATTCATTATCATTAAGTAAGTCAAGAGACGCATTAATACTGTATATATAAGCAAGATCTCTTAAAAGTTCTGAAACTTTTTTATCATTATAAATTGACACATATTGTTCTATAGCTTTTTTGTCATTTTTTTCATGTAGCATTGAGGCATATTCAAGTTTTGCAAGTGCAGAATAATTATTTTTATCACTTTTACCTATTTCACGAAAATAAGCTAATGCACCGCTAGTGTTTCCTCTACTTAACTCATTTTGAGCGAGAGTAAACTGTGCAGATATAGCTTCTTTTTCAGAGCGATCCTGTTCTTTCCAATATGAATATCCAAATGCTCCAAGAAGACCAACAATAACGATAGTAGACAACAGTTTCCCATATTTATTCCAAAGTTTTTGATAATTTTCTTTCCTTATTTCTTCCTCTATACTATCAATAAAGCTATCATAAACTGGTTTTTTATCTTTGTCTTCTCCATTATTAAAGTTGTCATTATAACTTGCCATGTTCTTTATGTTTTATAAATTTTTCCATGTACAGGATACACCAATATTATATTACCCGGAAAATCGGTATATGTTTCCTCGCGTGCATATTGAACATGTGTTAAAAAATATTTTTACCAATTAACAACGCAAGTTTAACAAATAATTAAGAAATTAAATATTGAAATAAATCGTTTTAATAGCAAATTAACACATTTTTATGTTTGCGTTATATCTTTTTATTTGTTAAATACCTCATAGGGTAGATTCTGTCTTCCAGAATTTAATAAATATTTAACGGAATTCGTATGAAAACTAAATCAATCTTACTTGCGGGGATAGTTTGTGTATCAACTACATCGATTGTTGAAAGTTCAGATTTTTCAGCAAAAATAATAAATTATGAAACGCTTATTCTTACAACTAAACGTAACGAAACGATAGAAAACAAAGGTAAATGCAAATTGACAGCAGGCAAAATTAACAATATAATTTTCAATAATGATGCTAAAGCGACCTTAGAAGTCTTAGGAGAAGACGCATATGCTAAAAATCTTTATAACAATGTTGGAACTGTTGAACAAAGCGCTGGAATTGTTACTTATGCTGTTAATAGTGATGTTTACAATCAAACTGGAGGAACTGTTACCCAGGTAGCAAACTTGGGTGAATATAACATTGATGGTGGTAAGATTAACTCGATAGTGAACGAGAAGAATACCTCAAATGATAATGAAGCATTAAAAGGAGGTGTACTGAACATATGTGGACAAGAAGGAGAAACGGCAGAACTAGAATTAATTGTCAATAAAGAAGAGGGGACAGTAAATCACTATAAAGGAACTGTTAGCTTTGTTAACAACATTTGCAAAGAGAAATCAGGGGTATACAATCAACATGGAGGGACTATTGAAGAAGTAAAAAACGATGGTAATTATGTATATAGAAGTGGAACTATAAACAAATTTACTCAAAATAATCCCATATCTTCACTTGCAATCATTGATAATGCCGAATTTGAGTTAAAGGCAAACAACACAATTACAAATGGGAAAATAGTACTTGGTGAATCTGGAGATGAAGCAACAACGGGAATGTTAATTCTCAATAATGGCACGGAAACTATTGCAACTGTAATAACAAATGCAAATTCGCAATTAACAATCAACGAGCGATCCTCATTAAAGGCATTTCCAGGTACTGTCATAATGACAGGGGCACTAATCGATGTAAAAGGGAAAGCACACTTTGAAGGAATTAACAATGATGTTGAGAATGTAGTCGCCTTAGCAGGAACTGTTAATGTTACAGATGGTGCAACGTTTAATGCAATAAATGTTAACGAAGCTGACGGACTTGGAGAAGACGATAAAACTCATACAACACTTGTACAAACTGGTGGGATGTCAAATATAAACGCCTTCGTAACTTTTGGAAAAGATACAAATATAACAGGAGGTACCGTTAACGCCCAAGGTGACGTAGGTATTTACGGAAATATAACAACTGGTGATAATAAAGCAACACTTAATCTTATTGGTCAGGACTCTATCTTACTCATAAAAAACGGAACAACAATACTAGATGGTGGAAGTGATTTAACAAAACTGAATTGGGAAGGTAATGTGTTTTTAAATGGAGGAAAACTGGTTCTCAAAAATATAGTTGATGATAGCGCAATAAATGCTACAAAAGTAAATAAAACTGGATATTTAACAGCTCAAAGTGGTGAGTTGTTTATACAGGGAGATACAGTTCTTTTAAATGGTGGTGACATAATACGTGACGATGTTGATCTGACAGTTGAAGGTAATATTGAAGTTCAAGAAAACGGAACAATGTACGTCTCTGGAGATGACGATGTAACTGGGAAAATGTCAGTTAACGGTGGGAATCTACATTTAAAAGATGTCACAACAGATGAGGATACATATCTTGAAGCTAATACAGGAATTTTAAAAGTAAGAGAAGGGGGTACGCTGGTTTTAAAGAATGACAACGACCAGATAGGTTACAATGTGGACTTGAATCTCGCAGGTAACCTTGTAATCGATAACAATAACGAGACAGGTGTAACGCTTAACAATATAGGGACTGACTCAGGGGACAATTGGGATGCCAATATTGAACTAAAAAAAGGCGTCTTAACGTTAGAGAACGTATCAAAATCAACAACAGATGTTTCACAGTATGAGCAGTCAGGAGGAGAATTACGGTTATTCCAAACCTCATTAACCCTTAATAAGGGTACTAGGTTAAATGGTGGAACTGTCAGTTTTGGGGTAAAAGTAAATAGTGATGATAACAATGATGGGTTACTACACGCTTCCCCTGTACTTCTACATGCCCCTGTAAGACGTATTAAAGATATTGAAGCAAAAGCACTAAAAGCGGAAAACACTGGATTATTAAGAGCAGATCCTAATCCAATAATGTTACGTGCAGATCAGAACTCAAGCGAACTAAACGTAAATAACGGCGAAGATAATAATGTAAAAGTTCAAATCGATGCTACAAATTCAGATGCAGCAATAAATATAGGTGGCATAAAATCCGAGACTGGAACACCTACGACATTTATATTTAATGAAGGTTCCAATATTGAAGCAGGACTAATTTCTGTTGGTGATAGTGATGGTAATGCAAATGTTGTTAGTGTATCTAACAATACAGTTATAGGTGAAAATGTAGAGATCGCTATTAAAGATAATACAGTAATGAATGTTGATGGCGCTTCAACGAAAGTTTCATTCAATACTGATAAACCAAATGCTCAGTTCAATGGAATGCTAAACCATACTGAGGGCACTGTAATGCTGTTAGGAAAAGGTGAAAAAAATGGGGTTTTAAAATCACTTGGAGGAAATTTAGAAATAGGAAACGGCACAACAGAAACAAAAGTAACACTCAATAAAAACGATGATAAAATATCGTGTAACTCGCTAAAAGTTGCATCAAACACAACGTTCACATTTTCTGGGAATAAGGTTGAAGCTCCAGTAAAAAACCAAGGTGAGCTAAATGTTGTTGATGGTAATATATCCGCTTCTATTAAATCTGATGATCCAGAACAGACTGGGGTAACAAACATACAGGGGAACACTAATAGCACAGCCGAGATTAATCAGGGGACAATAAATATTGCAGAAGGGGCACAATTTAGTACAACGGCTGATGTTAAAGCCGATAATTTAAATATAGGCTCAGATACTTCGCTTGAAGTTAAGAACTCGAATATAGTTTCAAACAAACTGACTGGAGACGATACAAACGAATACAAATTTAATAATGCAAATTTGTTTTTAGTAAATCAAGATACTGATTTTAACGGAGAAATTACTACATCAGGAGATAAAGCAATACTATATATAAATGACAAAAAATTTAATAATTGTGTTAATGTTGAACCCGGATGTAATACTTACCTAGTGAGCGGTCAAATTGGCGCTGTAACAATTCCATGGGGCGCTCGATTAACAGCCGATAACGCTGGCGCGGTTGCCACTAATAACGAAGCGGTTAATGCTGGAGCCGATATTAATAAAAGCGGAACATTAGTTGTTGAAAAAGACGACCAAGTTGCGGGAGACTTAGTCCTTGGAGAAGCAACAATTAAAATACAAGATAAAACGATTATATTTCACGATAAATCAACATACGAGGCTTGGCGATGCGGACAACATCAAGCATCGACAGAAATTCCAGGACCATTTTTCCAAAGAACTGGTAACGGAACATTAATTTTGGAAAATTCAAATATAACAATTCCCAGTATTGAACTATTAAGGACAATGGATAATATTAAAATTGGTGGTTCGTCCAACTTATCATTTGGAGGTGGTAATGTTGATTATTTCAAATTCAGTGGAAATGTTTCAACAATAGATGATGAATATGGAAGTTACAATGTAAAAAACGATATGACGATTGGTAATACCACGTCAAATACAGTCAATTTCAAAATAGACTTATACGCACGGAGCAATTCAAATAAAAAACACGATACTTTTGGTAGTGATACAGCAAAATTAGTTGCTGGTAATGGAACTGATGCAGTTATAAATATTTCAGATTGGAAATTGCATGATGACCTTTTTGGAAGCGATGCCCCTATTGATAGAAATATTTCAATGCAGATATTTAAGTTCGGAAGCGTACAGGATGGACAGACGTTTACCTTTACGGCATCTGATAAAGAAGTACTAACACCCATTGGCTACTACAAACTAAATTCAAAAGGTAACGGACTGTACAGTCTTGACTTATTCCGATATAACCCTGGTGTATTCAGAGGGCAAATTGTAACTACCGCACAACTTCAAAATCAGCTTGCTGTTAGTGATACTATCTTTAACCATGTAATGACAGATGCAAAGACTAATTGTAATGATTATATTGTTAATAATAATGGGATAACAAAAAATCGTTACTTGTGGGCAAAGTTGTATGGAAAAAAAGAAAAACTATATTTAAATCAAGATTTTGATGTTGATAATAATACGTACGGTGCAATTTTAGGATTCGATTTTAATCCAGTATTAAAAGGTGATTGGTCATTTATTCCAACAGTATTTATTGCATATAATCACGCAAAACAAGAATACAATGACGACTATGGGGCACGTCAAGATGGCGGTCAGGTTGGTTTTGCAACGACATTATCCAATGGTTTGTTCAAATTAGGGGCAATGGCGTATGGTGGTTACTATACAAATAATATGACAATACCAAATAATGTAACAGATAATGCAAACAACTGGTTTTGTGGTGCATCTGTTAGGTGTGCATACGATTTATTTTTAAAAAAAAATCTTATAGTACAACCTAATGTCGCGTTAACTTACAATCGTTTTGGTTCTAAAGACTGGAAAACTGATTTTGGAAGCATGGATATGAAACTTAGCTCATTAAACGGAACAAGCGTTATTCCGGGAGTTAACATAATTCTGCAAAGAGGTGCTATTAACTGGTTTGGTTCTGTACAGTACGTTAATAGTTTCGATAATGGAGTAGCAGGGCAAGCGGGTAATGTTAAATTACCTAAAGTTAAATTGAGAAAAAAGTATATACAGTACGGCGTAGGTCTACACAGTAATTTTTCAAAAAATTTCTCAGCTAACTTACAAGCAACAAAGCATAATCTTGGTATGTCGGGCTTTGGTGTTCAATTAGGTGTCAACTGGATTTTTTAAAATAGTTTTGTTTTCATACGTATTTCAGACTTGCGGAAGGCGTTCTACTTCCGCGTTATTTTTAAGTATCTATTATAGATCGCCATTTATAAGTGAACTATATTTTGTCAGAGCTAACAAAAAACCAACACATATTGCTGAGGAGAGGAAAGAGCTACAACCATAGCTTATAAATTGTAATGTCATTCCTTTTGTAGGTATTAAGTGCAAAGCACTGCATATATTAATTGACGTTTGTATAAATATTTGAACAGACAATCCAAATATAGCAGAAAGGCAAAACATACTTGACGTTGATATTATCTTTAATATCGGACGAATAACTAATATTGCAAATAACAACATAACCCCAATACACATAAATAATCCAAATTCTTCACCTATTACAGAAAAAACAAAATCTGAGTGACAATCGGGAATAGTCATTTTTACAGTTCCTTCTCCTGGACCTGTGCCAAACAACTCACCGTTTTTAAATGCTTGTAACGATCGTTCTATTTGATATAAGTCATTATCTTCTGCGGTAGGAAAAATAAACTTATTTATTCTATCGGCAAAGTGAGGTAACGCAAAATACACCCCCACAAGAGATGCAATCCCAATAACAAATGCGGATGCAAGGAGTAATATTGATAATCCAGAAACGAACAGTTGAGCCACCCACGTCGATACAATAATAACTGTCATTCCTATATCTGGCTGTTTTAATAGCAAAGGAACGACAATAACCATGCTTAATATAGAATACGTTATGCCATTAAATTTTTTGTTTTTATATTGTTTTGAAATGAACCAAGCGGTTATTATACTTAAAGTCGGTTTTAAAAATTCCGATGGCTGAAGTGAAAAACCAAATATATCTATCCACCGCTTTGCCCCTTTAATTTCAGATCCAAATATCAATGTACATAAGATAAGAAAAACACATCCGCAACCTCCAATAATAGATAATAGTATTATATGATTAGTCTGTAATCTTGAAAGAAAAAATATAATTATTAGTGCAATAGGTAGTGTTATTATATGCTGTTTAGTAAAATAAAAAGGCGACAATCCCAGTTTAATAGCAACAGCAGGTGTTGACGTAATACTTACCAAAATACCTATGCTAATAAGCAATAACACGACAATAAGAAGAGGTTGATCTATTGACATCAACCATTTTCTAAATACACTAACGCTTTTTGCCATTTAATAAACTCACTATAATTCATTGACTAATTTTACAAATACATTTCCTCTATGCTCAAAATTTTTAAACTGGTCAAAGCTGGAACACATAGGCGACAATAATACAACAGTTGCCCCCAATTCGTTTTTTGCATCTCGATATGCACGACGTACTGCTACATCCATTGTTTTACAGTTCTCTATTGGCTTCATTCCTCCGAATATATCACGAAATTCTTCCGTTGCTTCTCCAAATAAATATATTTTTTCGACGCTATCAATGTATTTCCCGACATAAAGCATTGGATCAACGTGCTTGCTTCGCCCTCCTACAAGCCAATATATTTTATATCCCGCAAATGTTGCCAACGCAGGAGCGGACGATGTTGGATTAGTAGCTTTACTATCATTGATAAACAAAACGTCTCCTATTTTCCTTACCGTATTCATACGATGAGGCAAAGGTTCAAATGTCGTAATACCGTGAACAATTTTTTCATGTGAAATACCAAGTTGCGAACACACAGCATAGGCAAACATAATATTTTGTGCGTTGTGTGTTCCTACAAGATTAGGTAGATTTGATATATCTAAAATAGTATCATTATTTGTAATTAATAAATTATTTTCAATATGGTAATCTGCAATTGCGTCCTGCGATAGCGAAATACTTATTGTTCTCGGCTTATTTTTGTATTTATTAAAAGTATATTTATCATCGATTGAGATTATCTTATATTTTGAATAATCAAGTATTTTGTGTTTCGCGTCTATATAGTTTTCAAAAGAGCCGTGAAAATCCAAGTGGTCGGGCTCTATATTAATAAGTCCACCAATTTCAAAGTTCAATAGTTGCGAACTTGTTAGTTCATACGAAGACATTTCAAATACATAATATTCAGGATTAACATATTTTAGCGTATCAAAATAAGGAATACCTATATTTCCTCCAAGTGCTACAGAAATTCCTGCACTTCTTAAAATATGATATATAAGAGATACTGTTGTTGATTTTCCATTAGTCCCCGTAATACCTATAACCTTGGCATTTGGATTATACATTTTAAAAACATCAAATGTTGAATATACTGGTTTTGTATTAATAATTGCCTCATCAATTACCGGGTGCCTATTATGTGGCATTATGTGTATCGACGGACTTTTTATTATAAAATCTATTTCATCCCAATCAATAGCTGTTACACGATTTACAACATTTACATCGTTATTATCATCGTACACATAAACATTGTGCCCTTTTGATATTAAAAATGAAGTAACAGATTTTCCAGATATACCGTACCCTACAACTAATATATTTTTTTTATTTTTTAATACATTATCATCCATACTTGTATTCCTTTATAGGTAATTTATTCTCTGCTTCCTTTATTGCCAAACATAGGGCTATTGCCAGTGCATCACTAGCATCGGCAGTTTTAGGACAATGATTTTTTAATACGTCAAAATTTAATATTCGCTGGATAGCTTCTTTTACCAGGGCTTTATCTCCGTGACCTTTTCCCGTAACTGTTTTTTTTATTTCATTTGGGGTATATTCGACACATGTATGCCCAGATTTTACTATAGCAAGAAATGCTGCTGTTCTTGCCATTATCAGTTTTTCACTACTTGCTGGATTAATATTAACAAACACTTTTTCAATTGAAACTTTGTCGGGCTTAAATTTCTTTATTAAACCCAAAATAGAATTATAAATAAAAATAAGTCTATTTCCCAAATAATCTTGTGTTTCAGTTTTTAGAATGCCACAATCGATGAATTTATACTTAGTACCTTGGGAGTAACTTATCACTCCCCAGCCAGTGCTACTAAGCCCCGGATCTATTCCAAGAATTGTAATACACCTGGAGCATGGCAAAGGGGAAATACTCATTCAATGTCATTATGTGAATCATAACTTCCCTGATTGTATCAAATTTCTATAATATCTACGTTAGTTTACAATAGGGATCTTTTTATTGTTATTAGACATGGTAGCAAACCCTATTACCTATGTAGATGTAGCTCCTTTTAGATCGTTATTATCTTGGTCTAGATTGCTTAGCCTATCCTGATTATTTTCGTCATCTATCTAACTGCAAATCAAAATGCCTACGAAACTTAGCCATTCTATTAATGAACGAAGGCGCCTCCTAATTCCAACATAGTTAATAAAACCAGCTTATAACTTAATCAGCAGGTTAATACAATAGGTATGAAAACTCAACACTTGCTATTTGGTCTTCGTACAATTTTATTTTAAATATTTCATTGTATATAACAATACGCTTATTGAGATAAAACCAACTATACTACCATATATAAATGCAGTGTGTATACCAAAACAATCAGATACAAGCCCGGCTATATTGTTTGCTATTACCATTGAACAAGAGGAAATAAGCGAATATAAACCAAAACCCGTACCTCTCAAATGCTTAGGTACATAATCAGAAATAAGACCAGCAAATATAATGTCTGTAATACCTTCATGAGCTCCCCATAAAATAGTTCCAATAAAAATAGCTGTAAGGTTAGGAGCAAGCCCTATTGATAAGTGAGATAAGCAAAACAAAATAAGCCCTAATAGTAAGAGTTTTTTACGATCCATTAAATCTGATTTATGACCTATTGGATACGCAACAGACGCAGAAACAAGGCTATACAATAAAGGAAAAGACGTACCATAGGCTGGATTAAGACCAAAATTATTGCAAGCGTGCAGACATATAAAAGATTCACCGAATTTGCCCAACATGAAAAATACAACGACAGTCATTAATATCCAGAATTTTGAACCAAGGGATTTTATATCACTTACCTTTAAACGGTTAACTGTTGCACCGGTTGGTTCTTTATTAATGCGTCGCTCTTTAATAAAGAAAATAACAACAAGAGTGGCAATAACTGCTGGTATTCCCATTACCAAAAAAACAGTTTTATAACTGTTATTTGTAATATGCATTAATGCTATGCCCATTATTGCCCCAATAGTCGAACCTATTAAGGCTAAGCTTTGTCGTAAGCCGTAACATTCCCCCTTTATATCTTTAGGAGCATTGTCGCTTATAAGTGCATCACGTGGGGCCGCCTGTAATCCGTTTCCCAATCTATCTATAGCCCTCGCTAAAAACACCTGTATGTATGTTCTCGAAAATGCAAGTATAGGTTTTGAAATTGTTAAAAATACAAATCCTATTAGGATAAAAGTCTTTCTGCGTTTGAAAAAGTCGCTTAATACTCCTGAAAACGTTCTTGTAAAATAGGCTAATCCTTCAACAACCGATTCTAATAACCCGATTGATGCAACAGATGCACCTAAAATGTTCGTAAGATACAACGCTGATAATGAAAATATTGAACACGTTGCACAGTTTATAAGGAACGAGGCTATTCCCATAGCCCATATCGTTCTCGGGATAGATTTAATCATAAAAAGCAATTCACCCGCATGTCAAAAATTAAAAAATACCAGCGGGAATAATCACGGCAGTGAATACAGGTGTATTGTAACATGTCAAAGCTTCATAGGCATTGAATTAAAATATTACCTGTGTAAATATCCAAGCAACAAACCAAGCCTGTATTTTAAATCTTTGCGAGAGACTACCATATCCAAAAGACCATGCTCCAAAAGGAAGTTTGCCCGCTGAAAACCCTCGGGCAATGTCCTTTTTATAGTCTTTTCTATAACCCTAGCTCCTGCAAAACCTATTAATGCCCCAGGTTCCGCTATATGAATATCCCCCAGCGTTGCAAACGAAGCTAAAACTCCCCCAGTTGTTGGATTAGTAAATACGTTTATATAAGCAAGCCCTGCGTCTTTTAAATTGCAAATAGTAGCTGTAGTTCCAGCCATTTGTGATAAAGATAACATTCCTTCCTGCATCCTTGCTCCTCCGGACGCAGTAAAACTTATAAATGGAACTTTGCGTTCAATTGCAATATTAACAGCTTTGGCAAAAGACTGACCTATACACCGCCCCATTGATCCGCCCATAAAGCTGAAGTCCATTACAAAAACGACAGCGGGATTATTTTCTATATCTCCGTAAGCAATTATTGCTGCGTCATACAAACCTGTTTTTTCACGAGCATCTTTTAATCTGTCAGTATATTTTTTTATATCTTTAAATTTTAATGGGTCATCAGGAACTTTTACTAAAGGAACCTCTTGATATTTACCATCATCAAAAATCGTTTTTAACCGAGTTTTTGCTGGCATCTTGAAGTGGTAGTCACATTCTTGACAGACTAGTAAATTTTCATTCAAGTCTGCGGAGTATATAACTTTTTCACATTCAGGGCATTTAGTCCAAAGATCTTCTCTTATAGAGGAATTCCTACCACCAATAAAAGCTTTTATCTTTGGACCAACAACGTCTGTTATCCAGCTCATAGTAATTACTCCACAACTAATTTTTTGCGACGGAATCGTGCAAAAAATATGTAAATTACAGGTAATACAAATACGGTAAATAATGTTCCTATTGTCATGCCTCCGACTATAACGACACCCAGAGGTCGACGGATTTCACACCCGGCTCCACGTGCTAACGCAAGAGGTAATGACCCCAACACCATGGCAAGGGTAGTCATTAATATTGGTCTTAAACGACGATTTGCGGCGTTTGTTATTGCTTCTTGAGCCGTTTTACCTACATCCATTTGTTTATTGGCAAAATCAACCATTAATATACCGTGTTTTGTAATCAACCCTATTAACGTAAGGAACCCTATGTTAGAGAACATATTTATAGTTCCTTGCGGTAGAAATTTAAGAGAAATAACTCCACCTACGAGAGCAAGAGGCACCGTAAACATTATTATAAAAGGATCTCTCCAGCTCTCAAACTGCGCTGCCATAACAAGATATATAAAGCTCAATGCCAACAGGAATATAAGCATCATAGTATCACTCTCGGTAAGAAATTTCTTTGTGTCCCCTATAAACTCAACAAACACATCATCAGGTAATGTATCCTTCGCAATTTTTTGAACTCGTTCAATTCCTTCTCCTAGAGAAACATCAGGCTGCAACAAAGTTAAAACTGTGTTTGCCCTAGCTCTGTTGTAACGATAGATCGATACTGGTCCAGAACGCGGAGTTATATTTATAAGCTCCGGCAATGGAATTAAAACATCTTCCCCTCCATTTGCTCTTGACCATGCTTTTGCAAAGATGCCATCCAATTGATTTGGTGTTTTCTTAAACTCATCGTTAATCTGAACTTTAACATCATATGTTTTCCCATCTTTTTTAAATCTTGTTGCAACGGCTCCTTGCAATAATCCAGAAATAGTATCAGATATGTCCCGAGGATCTAAGTTCATTGCGGAAGCCTTATCTCTTAAAACTTCAACTACATAATCTTCAGCCTCATTACGAGCTGTAGAGCGAATACCTGATGCCATATTGTTAGCATATATAGCGCTTATTAGATTGCCAGTAATTTCTCTTAACTCTCTATGTGATTTATTACCACGGACAACAAACGACACTATCTTTGATGAATCATCATTTATACCACTCCCTGCAGAAACTCTTACATCAATCCCGGGAATATATGGGATTTTTTCATTTATTTCCTTTACGACGTCATTAGTAGATCTTTCAGTCCGCTCGTGTAGCAATGCAACCCCATCAAACGAAGGGTTTGTAATATCGTACTGTCTATTCTTTATTTCTGGAATTTTTCCAAGTATTCTATCTAACTCATCAACATACTTTTGGGTGAAAGCAAGCGTTGCCGTTTGAGGTCCGTGTCCGTCAAATCTAAGCATTTGAACGTCTTGATAGGGTAGTTGTTCTCTTGGCATGAAGTAATAAACTGAATATCCAAACATAGAAAAGAGTACGGCCCAAGTCGTAACTTTTGCCTTATGGGCTAATGTCCAAGCAAGGGCTTTAGTATAACCCTTCTCTATTGAATTTATTACATTTGAAAAATCAAACATATTTGCCAATTTTCTAAACGCTTTCGGCATCTTGTTCCGTCGCTCGAGTTCTTCTTTTTCTGAAACCAACATTCTTGAACACATCATGGGAGACAGAGTTAAAGCTATGAACCCAGACAACAGAACTGCGCCAGCAAGAGTTATAGAAAACTCAGATAGCATTTTACCTGTTAGACCTTTAGCTAACGCAACAGGAGCATACACTGCACATAGGGTTAATGTCATTGCTATGACAGCGAAGCTAACTTCATTAGTTCCTTCAATAGCTGCGTTAACAGGTTTTTTACCACCTTCTATAAATTTATATGCATTTTCTAATATAACAATTGCGTCATCAACAACTAATCCTATAGCTAATACCATTGCCATTAGCGTCATACTATTTATAGTAAAGTTACACAGGTACATAATGAATAGAGCTCCAACAAGAGATATTGGTACTGTTATCAATGGAATAATTGACGCTCTCAACGATCTCAAGAATATAAACACAACAAACACAACCAATAATATTGCCTCAAATATTGTTCGAACAACTTCGTTTAATGAACGTTCAATAAATGTTGTTGTATCGTAAGCAACTAGTAACTTTATCCCATCAGGTAACCGCTTTTGAAGTTCAACGTGAGCTTTTTTAACATCATGAGCTATTTGTATAGGATTGGCAGATGATTGAGCTATAACAGATAAGCTAACAACCTTTTGACCGTTGAATCTAGATAAAACTCGTTTGTTACTCTTGTCAAGCTTAGCTTCGCCAACATCTCTTAATTTTATTATCTTCCCTTGCTTGTTTGTGATCGGTAACTCATTAAATTCTTCAGGATCTTGCAAATCCGCAACAGTTGTTATTACATACTCACGAGTTTTGTTAACAAATTTACCAGCTGGCCACTCGACGTTTTGCTTTTTTAATGCATTCATAACATCAACAACAGTAAATTTATAAAATGCAAGTTTTTGGGGGTCAAGCCGTATTGCCATTTGATAGTCGCCGGCTCCATATACATCAATACGCGCCACTCCGGGAACAGCTTCTAGCACGTGACTTATTTCACTTTTTGCATACGAATACAATTCGCTTTCATTCATGTCGTCACTTATTAAAGCAAGAGATAAAATTGACTTTTCACCCGATCCAGCTTTTGTAAGGATAGGAGATTGAGCGGCATCTGGAAATCTATCGTCCCACTTGCTTAGACGATCTCTTATATCGTTAGCAACAGAGTCTATATCTCTTGTTTCAGAAACCTCCATTGTCACTTCGCTGTTTTCGCTATCACTTTTTGATTCTATTGTTTCTATTCCCTCAATTCCCGCTACAGCTTCCTCAACTATCTTTGTGACCTGGTTTTCCATTATTTCAGGACCAGCTCCATAATAGTTTATCTTTACAGTTATCCTATTTTTCGACATTTTAGGATACTGCTGAACAGCCATCCTACTGCCTGTAACTAGTCCAAGCAAAACAACAATTAAAGTCAAAACCCAAGCAAAAACGGGTCTCTTAATGCAAAATTCTGATAGTTTCATAGGATTTTACCTCTCGGTACTCTGCGCCTTATCTATAGCCGACTTCGCAACTTCTACCGGCGTTTGAAGCTCTGTTTTATCTTTGAAATCAGCTTCATTTAATATTTTAGTCTTCGCACCATCTGTAAGGCGCAACTGACCAGCGACAACAACAGTTTCTCCGACATCCAAGCCTGCGATTATTTCAACTCCGTTCTCGTTCTTCGATCCTGTTATTACTTTGCGACGATACGCTTGCCCTTTTTTATCAATTATCCAAACAAACTCATGTTGTCCTTCTCTATCTAAACATTCATCGTCAACTACAATAACTCCATCCTTTTCCCCAGTAATAACCTTTACATTGACGAACATGCCGTGCCTTAATAACCCTTCATCATTTGGAATTACAGCTCTTACTAGAATGCTGTGACTCTTTGAATCAACTTCTGAATCTATAGCATCAACTGTACCCGAAAAAGTTTTATCAGGATATGCTTCCAGCGTTATATCAACAGATTGACCTACTGAAACGTCATTCATAAACCTAGCTGGCACCATAAACTCAACTTTCATTTTTGAATTATCAACAATACTTACAAGTTCCGTCTGTTGTTGAATTATATTGCCGGGATGCGTTGACCCTTTTAAAATTCCGATTTTCCCAGAAAATGGAGCTTTTATAACTGCTTTAGTTAATTGGTACTTTGCGTTATCAAGCTGGGCTAATGCCATCTTCATTTGAGCCTCAGACTCTTTATAACTTTTTTGCGCTCCTGCTTTTTGCTGATAAAGTGTACGATTGCGTTCTGTCTCTTCTTTACGCAAAGCATACTCAGCAGCCCAGCGATCTACTTCTGCTTGAAGAGCGTTATCTTCAAACTTAATGAGAACATCTCCTTCATTAACATCAGTGCCTTCTGCAAAAAGTACCTCTTTAACCTTTCCAGTAATTTCTGATTTTATAACAACTTCGCTATTGGCTTTTAAACATCCTATTGAAGAGATCTCTCTTGTCGTATTTGTCGCCACCAACTTTTTTGCCTCAACTGGAATAAACCTATCTTGTTGAATAAGCATTGGTTCGGCATTTTTTTGAACGACAAAACGACATATATCAATGAAGTTACCTTTAAGAAGGTGCCAACTTACAGGTATTGCAATGGAAAGACCAACGACAATGCCGAGTAATTTTACATTTGATTTGACGCCGTCCTCTTTGTGCTCTGTCCAGTACAAACCTTTATTATCGCTTGTAATAAACCCTTTCCAAAATATAACGCATGTTTTAGTTAATTTAAATATTGCTTTAAGCATTAATATACACCTATATGGTCTCATATCGTACATTCTAGCACATGTAACTTGTATTGAAGATAAAACAAACTTTTAGAAGATATTGAAGTAACAAAAATATGAATATTTTATTAAAAATAAAACGTATGTTACTTATTGAAGTACTGCCATCTAACCAAATGGCAAATTGCAAAAATGCAGGCTATAAGCCCCATAACGAATGGTGCCGAAGATACTGGTATTCCCAATAATCTATTAAAAAGCGTGCCACACGAACCTGCTAACATATTTGTAATTAGTAAAATAATTCCAACAGTTCCATAATATAAAGCAAACGCTGTGCCTATTAGTTCCTTGGGAGCAATTTTTGCGATTATTGATGATAACAGACTGTGCGTTATCCCCATATGTAATCCACTAAATATATATATCATTATTACTGAGGTATATGTTTTAGCATAAATTCCAAATATATCAGCAATACACAGGGAAACGATTCCGAATAATAAAACTGTGTATTTATTAATTTTATCTGATAATTTACCAGCAGGGAACGCAATTGATACAATACATAGCTCGTATAATGCCATGTATTTTGGTAAACTTCCCAATGCATCGGAATCAAGTACCGATCTCGCTTTTAAAGTAATGAATCCCTCAGAAAATCTGTTAAGCATTATAAAAACGACCAATATCAAAAATTGCCAATATTCTTTTGGTAAAAATTTTATATAAGACAGTTTCCATTCTGGTCTTGTTTGTATTTTTTTTTGTGGTTCGTCTCTATACTTTACTTTTTTACGTAGTATATACAAAGCAATTATTGTTGGTATACACGCGAGGATGAATATAAGCTTAAATTCTCCTTTAAATTGGTTTATTAATACAGCAGTTACTAGCGATCCTGTTAATGTCCCTGTCATGTTTATTGTGTATCGTAGTGAGTATATAGTTCCTTTTTTACCTGTAAGCTCTGCAAATATAGCATCAACTGGGGCATGCCTTAACCCTTTAGCTATCCTATCAATCGATTTCGCAATAATAGCGAATAATACGCTACTTGATAACGCAAGTAGTATTTTACTTACTATTGTCGACACCGTCCCAACGTACAGTATATTTATTTTACGTTTAAATATATCTATTAAAAAGCCCACACATAGTTTTGAAGCAAACGAGAAAAAAACAGCCACCCCTTCAATACAACCAAATTGCTTTACTGAACCGTGTAGTTGTTCCACTATGTAGATGGGAAGCAGACTGTATACCATTGAAGATGCCATTCCCCAGCAGAAATACATTAAAGATAGCCAAATTACAGTGCCACTTATTTTTTTGTAAAACCCGAATGCCATAGCAAACCAAGAGTAGCATCCGAACATGCCATTATTTTATGACATTATAAAATTTCCAACAGGGATTGCTTTCGTGAGCCTTTAGAAGATTAAACCGCACAAAAAATTGTTAATTAAATATGTCATCGCAAAATATTATCGCTTTTAGAGGTTAATAAAAATGATGATAAGAAAGACATATTTACAAAAGACATAAAACATGTCATATTGTTATCAGTTGGATAACTTCTGTTGAGTAACAGCTGTAAATAATTTTTAAGGAAGAAGGGAGAAAGAGACTTATGAAAAGTTTTAAAAACAAACATTTAAAAGGACTATTAACAAGT